>CAXTMK010000013.1:46823-56072 GCA_964245315.1 uncultured Acidobacteriaceae bacterium
CGTAGGCCTCGGGCTGGTAGTAGTCGTAGTAGCTGACGAAATACTCGACGGCGTTGTCGGGGAAGAAGCTCTTCATCTCGGCGTAGAGCTGGGCCGCGAGCGTCTTGTTCGGCGCCAGGATCAGCGTCGGGCGCTGCACCGCCTCGATCACCTTGGCCATGGTGAAGGTCTTGCCCGAGCCGGTGACGCCGAGCAGCACCTGATCCTTCTCGCCGGCGGCCAGGCCGGAGACCAGTTCTCCGATTGCGCGTGGCTGATCGCCCTGCGGTTTGTACGGGGTGGTGAGCTGAAACTCCATCCTTATAGGATAAAGCCAAGGAGTAAAAGCATGGGAGCAGAGTTGTGGTTGATGCGGCACGGTGAAACCGAGTGGAGCCTGAGCGGCGCGCACACCAGCCGAACGGATATCCCGCTGACTGACAAGGGCCGCGAGCGGGCGCGGAAGCTGGGCGAATACCTGAAGGGCACGGCCTTCGCGAAGGTCCTGGTCAGCCCGATGCAGCGCGCCCGCCAAACGTGCGAGATCGCCGGCTTCGGCGCGCAGGCGCAGGTCGAGCAGGGGCTGCTGGAATGGGACTACGGCGAGGCTGAAGGCAAGACCACGCACGATATGCGCGAGAAGTACAAGGATCCGGAGTGGAACGTGTGGACCCGCGCCCTGGTCGGCGGCGAGCCCGTGGAGCATGTGGGCGAACGCGCCGACGGGGTGATCGCCCGTGCGCTCGAAGGCGCTCCGAACGACGGCAAAGTGGCGTTGTTCGCCCACGCTCACATTCTGCGCATCCTGGTCGCGCTTTTGATTTTTGTATATGCAACGTGGGTGATGTACTTTTTCCTTTTTTTGGGCAGCGTCAGCGTGCTGGGCTGGGAGCGCGAGACGCGCGTCGTCAGCCATTGGAACCGCGACTTCGACGACCAGCTCTGATTCCAGGAACAAACGCGTGTGCGATGATGCCTTTACGGAGGCTCGAATGCTGGGTGCAAGACGTTGGTGGATCGCGCTTGTCGCGGTGCTGTGTTGGGTTTGCGGGGCGGACGCTCAGATCGGGAAGAGCCAGGCGTTTCAGCGTGCGGAGCATCTTCGCCACGGCAGCCATCAGACCGCCTGGTAAGCCCAGACTCGCGACTTCACCCCGTCGCGCATGGAGAGCTACACCACGCCGGCCGACTTCGCGCTGATCAGGAGCGTCGGCTTCGACCACGTCCGCCTCAGCATCGATCCCGAACCCATGGTCAACGACCCGCAACTGGGCTCGCTGCGCATCGACCCCATGCAGCGCCTCGACAAAACCGTCAAACAGATCACCGACGCCGGGCTCGCCGTGGTGCTGGACATCCACGCCGAAGAGCCGTGGAAGGCCAGACTCACACACGGCGACGATCCCGTCGAGCAGCTCTGCGCCTTCTGGGGCACGTTCGCCGGACATTTCGCCGCCACCGATCCGGAGAAAGTCTTCTTCGAGATCATGAATGAGCCTACCCTGCAGGACCTCTACCGCTGGCAGGGAATCCAGACCCGCGTCGTGGCTCGCATCCGCACGGTTGCGCCGCAGCACACCGTGATAGCGACCTCTTCCATGTACAGCTCCGTTGACACTCTGCTTGCGATGGAGCCGGTGCGCGACGAGAACGTCATCTACACCTTCCACGACTACAACCCGATGTGGTTTACGCATCAGGGCGCGACTTGGGGGTCGGAGGGCTGGGCGTTCCTGCGCGGCGTGCCGTACCCGTCGACGCCGGAGAGCGTGCAGGCCGTGCTTGGGCAGGAACCCGACGAGCGCGAACGCCTGTGGCTGCAACGCTACGGCTGGGATCGCTGGGATGCGGCGCGCATCGGATCCGAGGTCGCGGCGATGGCGGAATGGGCGCAGCGTCGCGGAGTCCCGCTCTACTGCGGCGAGTTCGGCGTCTATCGCGACTACGCTCCGGCGAAGGCTCGCGCCACCTGGATCAGCGACATGCGCACCGCTCTCGAAGCGAAGCACATCGGCTGGGCGATGTGGGATTATCAGGGCAACTTCGGCGTGGTCACCAAAAACGGCGGCAGTACGGTCGTCGACCAAGCCGTCGTGAGCGCGCTGGGGCTGAAGAAGTGAGCCTGAACTTTACGCCGCGGCTGCTGGTCTTCGACCTCGATGGAACGCTGGTCGACTCGCAGATCGACCTTACCAATTCCATCAATGCTACGCTCATGCACTATGGCAAGCCGGCGCTGGATGGAGCGGTAGTCGCATCGTATATCGGCGATGGTGCCGCCACGCTGGTGCGGCGCGCGCTCGCCCACGGACATCCGATCGCCGAGGAACCGGACCCGCACGACGATGCGTTTGTCGAAGAGGCGTTGGCGTATTTCATCGCGTATTACAAGGTTCACAAGCTGGATTTCACCTACGTTTATCCCGGCGTCATGAAGTCGCTCGAAGCCATTCGTGCCGCCCATCCGAAGCTGCCGATGGCGGTGCTGACCAACAAGCCGGTTCACCCCTCGCGGGTGATCTGCAGGCACTTCGGGATGGACCGCTTCTTCTTCGCGAACTACGGCGGGAACTCGTTTGCGACCAAGAAGCCCGATCCGGAGGGGCTGCTGAAGCTGATTGCGGAGGCTGGCGTGCAGCCGGGCGAGACGGTGATGATTGGCGACTCGCATGTAGATGTGGAGACCGCGAGGAACTGCGGGGCCAGCGCGGTGGGTTGCGCTTATGGGCTCTCGCCGGAGTCGCTGCGGGCGGCTGGGCCGGATGTTCTGGTGGAGACCGCGGCGGATTGGGTGAGGGTTTTGAACTTCGGTTGAGAGGGTAGTTCCCACCTCAAACGATGAAGCCATTTGAGATGGGGCACCCGGAAACACGTGAGGGGTTACCGCTGGTTAATCTCGATGTCGCCGGAGCCGGTGTGGGCTTCGACGGATTGGCCGCCGCCATTTACCGGAGCGGACAGATGATGGTGGTCGCTGGAGTTGCCGGCGATCCGGATCGTGCCCGAGCCGGTTGTGGCGTCGACCGACAGGTGCGAATCGTGGTTGACATGCGCCCGGATGGAACCGGAACCAGACTGCAGGTGCGACGGCCCCATCAGCGCGCCGTTGGCTTCGATATCGCCGGATCCGGTGCGCGCCGTCAAAGCGCCGGCAAGGCCGTTGATGCGGATCGATCCGGAGCCGGTCGAGGCTTTCACCTCACCCGGACCCGCCTGCTGCAGTTCGACATCGCCGGAGCCGGTGTGCAGGTCGGCGGGGCCGGCGATGCCGTGGGCGCGAATCGATCCGGAACCAGTCTCGCCCTTCAGGAAGCGGCCGACGTTGTCGACCTCCACGTCGCCCGAGCCGCTGCGCAGATTCAGCGCAACGGCACGCGGTGCGGAGATCTCGTAGTCGATGGTTATGTTGTTGTACAGCGCCCGCTGCGAACTCGGCACCTCGCCGATGTGGATCTGGTTGCCGGACTGAGAGATCGGCGGGTTTGACGATATTTGCCGCATGCGCTCGTCGATATCGCCGCCAGCGTTCCAGCCCGCGTGGATGTGAGCCTTGACGTGCAGTTCGGAGTCGCTGCCCGGGTAGATGTGGATGCGGCCTGAACCGGTCGCGACATAGACATCGGTCGCCGAGGACGCAGGCAGGGTGCGGTCGAAGTCCGCGGCGTGCGCGGCGGCCGTAAGGGCGGCGCCGAGCAGAATGGGGAGGATCTGGTTGCGGATCGTCATTGCAACTCCTTGTTTCGTGTGAGCCTACTGCTGAGAACCCTGGCTTCGAGGAAAGTTACGCAGAGAACGCGATGTTTGTTCCTTTAATTGACTCGGACGAGGTGGGTGAAGATGCGGATGAGAAAAATCGGTGCCCGGAACCACTCATCGCGAGAGACAAAGGCGCGATGAATGGCGCACGGAGCTGCGGTGGTGCAGACGAAAGACAGAAGCAGATCCCTTCGGAGTGACAAACAAGGGTACATAGACTGTCAAGCGTATTTACGGAGAATGCCGAGCACCTTGCCCTGAATTTGTACATTCGCAGCCGGGGCGTAGATCGGCGCCATCTCTGCGTTCGAGGGCTGCAGCCGGATCATGCTGCCTTCGCGATAGAAACGTTTCAGCGTTGCGTCGGCGCCGTCGATCAGCGCTACCACGATTTCGCCCTCACGTGCCGTGCGGGTGCGCTCCACCAGGACGTAGTCGCCGGACATGATGTGTTCGTCGCGCATGGAGTCGCCGCGGACTTCCAGCGCGAAGACCTCGCGATTGCCGATGATGTCGCCCAGCGAGATCGACTCCGCCGACTCGATCGCCTCCACGGGCTGGCCCGCGGCGATGCGTCCCAAAAGCGGCAGGCGTTCGAAGCCCTTCTTCGACGATCGCGGCGGCAGCACGTCGATCGAGCGGCTGCGATTGTGCGCGCGCTGCAGGAGCCCTTTGTTCTGCAGATTGGTAATGTGCTTGTGCACCGTGGCCAGCGAGTTAAGACCCAGACCCGACGCAATCTCTTCGTAGGAGGGGGAGTATCCGTTCTTCGTGGTGAAGCCGGAAAGGAAGTCGATTACCTCTTTTTGCCGTCGGGTGATAGCCATGCGCTGATTGTAGCGAATAAAAAGCGAACTGCAAGTGTAAAAGTTGGTTCATCAGCTTTTTGGATCGATTCGGCCAAGTCTCAAGCCGAATCAAGGAATCGGTTCACCTCATCTGCGATCTCGCGCGTGCCCTTACGACCCGAGCGACCCGAACCCTCGGCCATCTACGTCGTCGCGTGGGTTCAGGTTCCAGAACGCGGAACAGGGCGGCCCCACCAGCGCCGCCGTAGCGGTATCGAGATCTTCCGGGACCGGGATAAGCCTAGCCGGCGCAGCGTGTTGACCGGCTTTGCTGTTCACTTTGCTCTGGCCTTCCTTTAGCACCGCGCGACCGGGGTCTTGCTCCCCGGCCGAACCACTCACGGCGAGGGCGAGCGCCACGGCATACAAGTGGCCCCTGGCGCGCCCTTCCAGATCCCGTGCGTCTGCGAAGAAACGGCTCCCCCCGCATGACTCTCTCGCCGATGAGGTTCTCAGGCCTCATAGCTGGGACCCACCCCCATCGACAGGGAGTTCTGCTCCGGTCGTATAGGTCGCCTCAAACGCGAGGAAGACGGCCGCTTTGGCAATCTCTTCCGTGTTGCCCACTCGCTTCATCGGGTTGCTCTCGGCCATTTGCTTGTACGTCTTTTCAAGGGCTTCTTTAGGCATGACCTTGTCCAAAATGGAGGTCGCAATCGGGCCGGGACTCACGGCGTTGACCCGAATGCCGCGCGGCAAAAGCTCCCGCGCGAGGCTGCGCGTCATGGATCGCACGGCGGCCTTCGTCGCGGCGTAAGCGCTCACCATCGGATAACCCATCACATTCACGACTGAGGTCGTGAACACCACGCCGCCGCCCTCCCGCATCCATGGAGCGAGCTTTTGTACCGTGAAGTAAGGTCCTTTCGCATTGACCGCGAAGAGTTCGTCGTAAGCGCCTTCTGTCGTCTCTTCAAACGGGGCAAAGCGAGTTTGCCCCGCATTCACGAACAAAGCGTCGATCGGCTGGAAATCGGTTTTCACCCGATCGGCAAGCTTTCCGATGTCGGAAAGCGAAGCTGCATCGCTCTCGACCACGATCGCGTTCTCTCCAAATCCTCACGCGCCGCATCCAGGGTCTTCCTGGTGCGGCCCGTGAGCAGCACCTGGGCTCCCTCCGAGATCAGAAGCCTTGCGGTGGCCAGCCCTATGCCACTTGTTCCACCCGTAACCAGTACCCGCTTTCCTGCATACTTGGCCATTTTTCCTCCGTGTTTTTAGAAGCCAAGCTCATCGATACGCCCTATAAGACTCCCGATCCCACTTAGACGATCTATTCTGAGAGTCTAGGTAATTGGCCTGATCGTCTAAACAGTAATGGACCCGCTATCACAGATCCTCATTCTCCTGAACCCCCGCACCTACAACTGCGGCGGGTTGGATCTCGGCACAGGCTCGGCCATTCAATTTCCAGAACACGATGGTCTCAAATGTTATGCGGTCGTCTCTGGAGAGGCTTGGCTTTCACTTCGACGGTGTTTCTGGTCCCGTGCATCTCGAGGCTGGTCAATGTCTTCTATTGCCGCGGGGAAAGCCCTTTCGCCTTGCCGGGACGCAGGACAGTGCCATTGCCTCGTACACCGGCGTTGAGGCGGTGCAATGCGGAACGATCGCGTCGTACACCGGAGGAGGGCAGTGCCTGCTGGTTGGAGCGCATTATGCCTTCAGCGCGACACAGGCAGGCATGCTCCTCAACCTGCTGCCTCCCATGGTGCATCTCACCAACGCGGCTGAGAACGTAGCTCTTTGCCGGACCTTGCAACAGATGACAGAAGAATTGCACCATCCGCGGCCCGGCAGCGTCGTAGTCGCCCACTCGCTCGCACGAATGATGTTGGTTCAGGCGATTCGCGTCTATATCGAGGAGTGCGCAAGGGACAATCTGGGAGGACTCTCGGCGCTGGCGGATGTGCAGATGAGCACGGCAATCTCCACCATGCACAACGAACCTGCCTATGCGTGGACGGTCGAAAAGCTGGCGCAGCGGGTCGGTATGTCTCGCGCCGCATTTGCCTCGCGGTTCAGGAACACGGTCCGGCAGTCGCCTATCGAATACCTGACACGCTGGAGGATACTGCTTGCTGCGGACAAGATGGCGAATACGGCCGATCCCATCTCTGCAATCGCGCGGTCGGTGGGATATGAATCAACCAGCGCCTTCGGTAAGGTGTTCAGGAAATTTACTGGCCACAGCCCTCGCCAATATCGCAACGGGCTAAACACCCCGGCTGTACCCACCTCCTAAAGGCTCTTGTAAGCGCATTCCACGACAGCGCATCCGCCGTCGTGGAGCAGTTTGAACGCGCACCGCCTACAGTTTGGAAGCGTTCCGCTCAAGCAGCAGTGCGCTTGAGCAAGTTTACGTCGCGTCGGGGAGGCAGGCCGAATCTGCGGCCGTACTCACGGCTGAATTGGGAGGGGCTCTCATAACCGACTCGGAATGCGGCTTCTTCGACGTTGGCTGCGCCCGCGGTCATCAGGCGTCGAGCTTCAAGAAAACGAAGCTGCTTTTGATACTGAAGCGGAGTCATCCCGGTAACCGCTTTGAACTGACGATGAAATGCCGAAGGGCTGAGTTGAGCGATGGTAGCCAGGTCGCCGATGCGGACTGAGTCTGCGAAATGATCGCGAAGGAAGTGAATCGATTGGAGTATGCGCTGTCCGTGACCGGTGCTCAGGGTCATCCTGACCACATCTCCTCCCTGAGGACCGGAAAGCAACCACCAGGATATCTCCCGCATGATGGTTGGATAAAGAACGGGGATAGCGCTGGGAGTGTCGAGCAGCCGAAGGACGCGGACCGTGCAATCCCTGAGCGGGCCCTCAAAGTCGGTGACCAATACGCCACTACCCACGCTATCGCCTGGCGTGGGGAGATCGACGAGCTCACTTGCAACGGCGCGCAGGATCGCGAGATCGAGTTCAAGGATGATTCCCAGATAAGGCTTGTCGGGGCTTGCCTCCGTAACCGTGCCGAAACCGGGCAACTCGACACTCACGAGCAGAGCCTGACCGGCCCTGTATTGATGGCACTGGTCGCCGAAGGTAGCTGATTTCGATCCCTGCACCGTGATGCAGAGAGCAGGCTTGTAGAGCAGATGGTTGGCCCGGCGTTGGGAGTCAGAGCGCAGGATCGTCAAGCCTTCTACGCAGGTGGTGTAGGGACTCCGGCCCGGTTGCGCTTCGGTATACCGCAACACGAGTTCTGTCAGGCGTTGTTCCATGCGATCACCCTCCAGGGCTCTATGAGCAAGGGTATTCCGCGGAGCAGGAATAGGCAAGAATGGAGGAAGTTCCGATCTGGTTTTGTCTGCGTGTGGAACTTAGTCTCACATGAGAACGGAACTTAAAGGAGCGGAGCATGTCTGAGACAAAAGCAGCGGAAACATTCCACAAGATTGCCATCGTGACCGGCGGAAGCCGAGGGCTGGGGCGGAACACCGTCCTGAACCTGGCCCGGCGCGGCGTACATTCGATTTTCACCTACAACTCTAATCTTACAGAAGCTGACAGCCTGGTGAACGAGGTGAGCGAGGCTGGGGCAAAGGCCATTGCACTGCAGCTCGATGCCAGCAAGATCACGACCTTTGACCCGTTCGTGCAAAGTGTTGCGGCAGCCCTGAAGGAGATGGGAGCCGAGCGTTTCGACTATCTCGTCAACAACGCTGGCACTTCGCATCACGCGCCGTTCGACAAAGTCACCGAAGAAGACCTTGACAGCCTCTACAACGTTCACTTCAAAGGTGTGTTCTTTCTCACCCAAAAGCTCTTGCCGCTGCTGAACGATGGCGGCCGAATCGTCATGATCTCTTCGGGACTCGCCCGATTCGCTTTTCCAGGAAGCTCAGCGTACGCATCCATGAAAGGCGCTGTAGAGGTGCTCACGAGATACCTGGCAAAGGAGCTGGGTTCACGCGGCATTGCCGTGAATACCGTGGCTCCGGGCGCGATCGCGACGGACTTCAGCGGTGGCATGGTGCGGGACAACCCTGCAATCAACAAGCAGATCGCCGGGCTGACAGCACTGGGCCGTGTCGGGCATCCCGACGACATCGGACCCATGATCGCCTCGCTTCTTTCCGAGGAGAATCGCTGGGTCAACGCCCAGCGAATCGAAGTCTCGGGTGGAACGCTGATATAGCAATGTCGCTGGCCCGTTGTGTTCCTGGCCTGAGATCACAACGGGCTGGAGTGACAGACTCATGGACTTCGCGTCCAGATGGTCCTCACAAATGCGCTTGTTGGAAGTTGAGCCTTAAATCGGGTTCGAACCGTACGGTTCGGCCGGATTGGTCACGCAAATGCGACATAGCAGGATTAATGCGTGGCTTTATCAAAGGCCGATGCTGCTTTCGACGAGAAGTAATCGCCAGTCTCCAGATCCTCAAGAAGAGTAGGGGAAAGCGGGCTCCACCCAAGCAATGCGCGCGTGTAAGCACTGGAAACAGGTGAATCAACAGCAAAGGCCTTTGCAAAGAAAGGATTTTGGAAATACTCTACGGCGCCGTCTACAGGGATGGAGACTGTCGGGATCTTTAACCTTCGTCCGACTAGACGCGCGATGGTCTGGAAGGTTATGCCGCTTTCCCCTGCACCGTGCAAAAGGCTGCCTGCCGGAGCCTTTTCGACGGCAAGCCGAAACAGGGTTGCTGCGTCCTGACGGTGG
>CAXTMK010000014.1:0-43663 GCA_964245315.1 uncultured Acidobacteriaceae bacterium
TTTCAAACAGCACGATCTAAAGGTGTTTGCAGCCAGCCTGGATGTGGATCTGGTGGTCGTCGCCGGCAATGGAGGCCTGATCGGGGCGCGGCTGGAGTATGTGCAGCTGGTCGAGCGGGAGTTCGCGGACTCGCAGGCTGCGCTGTATGAGCGCATCACCGACCGGGTGGAGATATCGACTGCGAAGCCGCTGGCCGCCGAACACGGCCACTGGAGCGGAACCAGGCCCGATGGCAGCCTGGCCCTCGCAGGAACGTACCTCGCGATGTGGCGAAAGAGCAAGGCGGGATGGAAGATTCGCTCGGAGTTGTTTGTCACGCTCCACTGAACTGTTTGTCATTCCCGAAGGGAATCTGCGTCTCGGTCGCGGCTACACTGGAAGGAACACTGGAGAACCTTATGAGCGCACCGACGCAGCCGAACGACGTTGTCGAAGACTTCACCACGCAGGATCAGGACGGCAATACCGTCTCGCTGTCGGACTATGCCAAGAGTGCCGTCGTACTCTTCTTTTATCCACGCGCCGATACGCCCGGCTGCACCGTGGAAGCGTGCAGCTTTCGCGATGCGATCGGCGACCTGAAGGCCGCGGGCGTGGTGGTGCTGGGCATCTCGCGCGACACGGTGAAGGCGCAGAAAAAGTTCGCGGAGAAATTTCATCTGAGCTATCCGCTGCTGGCCGACCTGGACGAGAAAATCTGCGACTACTTCGGCGTCATCAAGCCAAAGAACATGTACGGCAAGCTGGTGAAGGGCGTGGAGCGGACGACATACCTGATCGCGCCGGCGGACAAAGACGGCAAGCAGCGGATCGCGCATGTGTGGTCGAAGGTGAAGCCGGAAGGACACGCGGAGGAAGTGCTGGCGTTTGTGAAGGGGAATAGCGGCAAGCTATTGGCGTGATTCAAGGATGTATCACGCGAAGACCGAGAACAGTTTCAAAGGCATCAAAGTCTCGATCTCGATGCAGGAGCGGGAAATCAGAACGCAGACAGAATGTGGCGATGATACAGTCGATCGTCTTTCGAACTGTGTGACCATGCGAACGCAGGAGCCGATAGTTGTAAGCTGATTCCACTGCCAACTCTTCGCCGCCAGTCTGAAAGACGGTAAACGCGCGGAGCCTTGCCTGAACGAGACTTATGTTTTCATCCCGTCTGACACCTTGCAGCGTTTCGCACAGGATCAGGTCGATCATGCCGATAGGTTGTTGGTCCATCTCACGATTCAACCAGTCAGCGGGCGCATTCCGGACACCGCGCAGGTGATCGACCCATATCGTAGTGTCAGCTATAACCATTTCCGAATTAGACCATTCGGCTTAGACGCGATTCGTCCAGATTGCCATCCCACTCTACCTTACCGCGCAACTCCCGCATTCCTGCCTGTGCGCGAACCCTGATAAACATCCTGAGCGCGGCTTCCACGGCGTCCTTCGCGGTGGTTGCACCGTTGGCCGTAACGGCCTCTTGTACCAAGTCGTCATCGATTTCGTGTAGCTCCATGGCATGCACCATCCTGTGCTTAGAATCGCACCTTCAAACCTCGTTTGCAAACAGATCGCCTCATCGCCCTACACTGGAATGGATGTCGTCTCACGATCATTTGATCGCCGCTGCACTCTCCGGACTTGCCTTCACCGGCGTAGCCGGCACGCTGGCGTATGCGACGCTCTCGGCGCAATCGCAAATCTTCGGCCGCACCATTCTCGCGCCGCCGCTGCCGTACCAGCTCGCGCTTACCTTCGACGACGGGCCTAATCCGGCTGCGACGCCGCAGTTGCTTGAAGTCCTCGCGCGGCGCCAGGTTCGCGCGACGTTTTTCCTGATCGGCGAATTTGTGAAGCGCGAGCCGGGGCTGACGCGTGAAATTGCCGCTGCGGGACACGCGATCGGCAATCATACGATGACGCATCCGTGGCTGCCATTTGTGAGCACGGAGCGGATTCGGGCAGAGTTGGTGGGCTGCAATGCGGTTATCGAAGATACGATCTCGGCCAGGGTGAGCCTGTTTCGTCCGCCGCACGGAGCGCTGCGTCCCGCGGTGCTGCGCGCGGCGCGCGAACTCGGCCTCGAGACCGTGCAGTGGAACCTGATCGCCGGCGATTGGGATGCGGATTCGTCGGCTACGATTTTGAAGCGCGTTCAGACCGGCATCGCGCGCAACCGTCGCAGCGGACGCGGCACCAGCGTCGTGCTCCACGACGGCGGCCACCTGGGACTCGGACAGCCGCGGCTAAAGACGGTCCAGGCGGTCGCACAGCTGCTCGCGACGCTCGATTCTGGAACGAGGTTCGTCACGCCGCCGGACTGGAATTATTGCGAAAGATGACGCGGGTGTCACGCTGCAGTGGCACAATAGACTCGTCAACCCCGAATTCCTCAGGAGCCTCTTATGCATCGCATCGCCGCCGCTTTCCTCGTCGCCTCCGCAACGCTCGTCCCGCACCTGGCCACCGCGCAGGATGGGCCATACAAGGTTCTTGCCACCACGAAAGTCGGCGGCCCGGGCGGGATGGACTACGTCTTCGCCGATGCCGACGGACGCAAGCTGTACGTCGCACGCTCCGGCCCCGAGGGCCATGTCGGAGTCTTCGACCTCGACTCGCTGAAGCAGGTGGGCGACATCTCCAAGGTGAGCGCGCATGGTGCGACGGTCGACACGAAATACGGCCACGGCATCGCAGCCGCCAAGCCGGTCGCATTTTTCGACTCGAAGACCTTCGCCGTCATCAAGACGATCGACGTGCAGGGCAATCCGGACGGCTACCTGACTGACCCGTTCAACGACCGTTTTTACGTGCTTTCGCACTCCGCGCCGAACGTGACCGTGATCGACGCGAAGGACGGGGCTATTCTGGGGACCATTGACCTCGGTGGAGCGCCCGAGCAGGCAGTGACGGATGGTAAGGGACATCTCTATATCGACCTGGAAGATAAGGATGCGATCGCGGTAGTCGACGCGGCGACGATGAAGATGACGGGCAAGTACGATGTGTCGAGCAAGGGCGGAGGATGCGCGGGGCTGGCGCTCGATGCGAAGAACGGCATCCTGTTCGCGACCTGCCGGGACAAGAGCAACATGATCATTCTGTCGGCCAAGGATGGGCATATCATCGCCGACTTGCCCACCGGCAAGGGCTCGGATGGCGCGACTTTCAACCCGGCGACGATGGAGGCCTTCAGCTCGCAGGGCGACGGCACGCTGACCATCGTGAAGGAGAACTCGCCGACGAGTTTCGCGGTCGAGGAGACGGTGAAGACGCCGCTGCGCGCGAAGACGCTGACGCTCGATGCGAAGACCGGCAAGCTATATCTGATCACCGCCGAGTACGCCGCACCGGCTGCACCGGCGACTCCGCCTGCGGCAGGCGCTCGACCTGCTCGTCCGGCAATGGTGCCGGATAGTTTTATGATTGTAACGGTTGGAAAGTAGTCGTTTCCGGGGTGATGCGGTCGTCGTAGACTGAGGCGGAGGAGATTTTCGATGACCTTCGACAAGCCGTTCGACCGCATCACCGTTGAGCAAGGCAAGATGGGGGGCCAGCCTTGTATTCGGGGTCTGCGGATCAGCGTTCTGGACGTGCTGGCAATTCTGGCGAGCTACCCCGATCGCGCTCGGCTGTTTGCCAATTATCCAAGCCTTGAGGAAGAAGACTTACAGCAGGCGCTATTCTTTGCTGCGGCAAACCTTAAAAAGGTCCGAGCGCCCCTGAAGGTTGCGTAGTGGGGTTACTGATCGATCAGAACTTGCCGATGGGATCGGCACTAATCCTGCGCGACAGAGGATACGATGCGGTCCATACGGAGGAGCTTGGTAAGGAACGTGAAAAGGATGTAGACCTCATCGCGTTGGCGGCCACGGAAGGCCGCTACATCGTTACCAGAGATCGCCACTTCCATATGCATATCGCGAATCAAGGCTTGTTGCGGCCTTCGACCATCTACATTCGCCTCGATCAGTTCGATGAAGAACTCATTGCGGAGATCGTGGATAAGTTGTGTATCCGCTATCGATCTGAACTGGAAGCGGGCTGCTTGTTGACCTACAAACTCAAGTCGGTGCGGCTTCGTAAACTCCCTGTCCACCGCGCTCTTCCCATCAGAAGGTCTTGACTCGCCTCCAATTCGGTTTACCATAAGCTCATCCGCCGATGAGTACAGCGTCCACCATGCCCGCAGGAGCGCCCGCGCCGCTTTCGATGGCCGAGGTGCTGCGCGTGCCCGTCATGCGCCGGCTCTGGTACGCGCAGCTTGTGTCGACCTTTGGCGACTTCCTCGCGCTCTTCGCGGTCATCAACTTCCTTACCTATAAGCTCGACGCGACACCGCGCCAGGTAACGGGTCTGCAAATCGCGTATCTGCTTCCCATCGCGGTGGTGGGCGTGCTGGCCGGTGTGTTCATCGATCGCTGGCCGCTGAAGCCGACCATGGTCGCGTCAGACTTTACCCGCGCCGTGCTTTGCCTGCTGCTGCTGTGGGCGCATACGGTGTTCCAGTTTTACTTCGTGCTCAGCGCGATCAGCGTGGTGTCGAGCTTCTTCAGCCCGGCGCAGGGCGTGGCGATCCGCTCCGCCGTGCCGCTGCATGGGCTGCGCTCGGCCAATGCGCTGATGCAGCAGGTGCTCTTCGGCATGCGCATCGTCGGCGGGCCGCTGGCGGGCTTGCTGTATGTGCAGTTCGGCGTTAAGACGTGCTACATCGGCGATGCCATCAGCTTCCTGTGCTCGGGCCTGCTGATCGCGTCGCTCGCCATCGGCCGGCCGTCGCTGGCTGCGGCGGAGGCGAAGCTCGAAGGCGCCGCGCCGCAGCCGCGCACGGGTCTAAGCTCTATCGCCTCCGACATGCGCCAGGGCATCGGCTTCATCGTGCACCATAGCGGCGTGCTGTTCGTCATCCTCGCGCTGGCGGCGGGTATGTTCGTGCTGGGCTGCTTTGCGCCGCTGATCGCGGTGTATGTGCGCGATTCCCTGCATGCCTCGACCAGGCTGTACAGCCTCATCTCCGCTATGATCGGGCTGGGCATGTTCCTCGGGGTGAATGCGCTGAACACGCTGGGTAAGAACATCAGGAATACCACGCTCATCTATGCGGGACTCAGCGGCATCGTCGTGGGGCTGATCCTGCTGGCCGGCGTGCCGCAGGTGTGGGCGACGTTCCTGGCGAACTTCGTCATCGGCTTCGCGGTCGCGGGCATCATCGTGCCGGCGAGCACGCTGATCCAGCAGGAGACGCCGCCCGCGCTGATGGGCCGTGTCGGCTCGACTAATATGAGCATCATCTTTACCGCGCAGATCTTCGGCCTTGTGCTCTCGGGCGCCTTCGCGAACAACATCGGCGTGCGCCATGTGTTCGCGTACTGCGCGGTGCTGATGGCGTTGCTCGCGCTCGGGGGCAAGCTGTTTATGGAACCGAAGCCGGTGCCGGCCTCGACACCTTCCTGAAAAGTTAGCTGAAAATTATCGTTCGCTTCAAAGGCCGTAGAACCCGCGAGCCTATCGTCAGGAGATGCGATTGAGCTTCGTCATTCCGGCTTACAACGAAGAGGCGTATCTGGGTGCGTGCCTCGAATCGATCCTGCTGCAGACGCGCGACTGCGGCGTTACAACCGAGATCATCGTCGTCAACAACGCCAGCACCGACCGCACCCGCGAGGTTGGCTTGTCCTTTCCCGGCGTGCAGGTCGTCGACGAGCATCGCAAAGGATTGACGCATGCGCGGCAGGCGGGCTTCAAGGCCAGTACGGGCGAGTTAGTGGCCAACGTCGACGCCGACTCGCGGCTCTCCGAGGGCTGGGTGCGCCGCGTGCTCGAAGAATTCAAAAGTACCCCCGAGATGGTCGCGTTGAGCGGCCCGTTGGTCTACTACGACCTGACTCCGCGCCAGCGCGTGCTGGTGCGCGGCTTTTATGCGATGGCGTGGGTCAGCTATGTGCTCAATCGCTTCGTGCTGCGCGTCGGCTCCATGGTGCAGGGCGGCAACTTCGTGATCGAGCGCAAGGCGCTGGAAAAGATCGGCGGCTTCAACCTCGCCATCGAGTTCTTCGGCGAGGACACCGACATCGCCTGCCGGCTGAACCAGGTCGGCAAGGTGCGCTTCACGTTCGACTTGAAGATGCTGTCATCGGCGCGCCGTCTGCGCAGGGAAGGCATGGTGATGACGGCGCTCCGCTACTCCATCAACTTCTTCTGGCAGACGTTCTTCGAGCGTCCGTTCACGACGGAGCATGTCGATATTCGCGAGCAGCCGCAGGCTTAGCGGCGCCAGGCGAACAGCAGATTCCTTCGGAATGACAAGCCACAAAGACTTCTTTGTGATCCCGGAGGGATCGTTTTTGTCCTCAGGCTCGAAGCGCCTCGCGTGCCGCTTGCAGCAGCAACTCTACCTCGGCGGCCCCGTGCGCGGTGGAGATGAACGCCGCCTCGAACTGCGACGGCGGAAGCCATACGCCGGCCTCCATCATGGCATGATGAAACCGCCCAAACGCGGCAGTATCGGAGCTCGCGGCGGTGTGGAAGTCGACGACTTTTGCGAGGGTGAAGAACCACGTAAACATCGAGCCGATGCGGTTGGTCGTCAGCGGTATGCCGGCTTCGTGCGCGATGGTCGCTACGCCCTCCGCGATGGCTCGCGTCGTGTTCTCGAGGCCTGAGTAGACCGCGCCCTCGTGATCGATCAGGTGGCGCAACGTGGCGATGCCGGCGGTCATCGCCAGAGGATTGCCGCTGAGCGTACCGGCCTGGTAGACTGGCCCCAGCGGCGCGAGGAACTCCATCACATCCGCGCGTCCACCGAACGCTCCGCAGGGCAGGCCGCCGCCGATGATCTTGCCCAGGGTCGTCAGGTCGGGCTTCACACCGTAAATCTGCTGCGCGCCGCCGAGCGCGAGCCGAAAGCCGGTCATCACCTCATCCAGAATCAGCAGCGCGCCGTGGGCCTGCGTGATGCGCCGCAGTCCGGCCAGGTAGCCCGGCGCTGGAATGATCGTGCCCGCGTTGCCGACGACTGGCTCGACGATGATGCAGGCGATCTGCTCGGGATGCAGGGCAAATGCCGCTTCGACGGCCGCGAGATCGTTATACGGCAGTGCGAGCGTGTGCATTGCGGTCTCTTCCGGCACGCCGGCCGAGCCGGGTATCCCCAGCGTGGCGATGCCGGAGCCGGCTTTGACCAGCAGCGCGTCGGCGTGGCCGTGGTAGCAGCCCTCGAACTTGATGACGAACTTGCGTCCCGTAAACCCGCGCGCCAGGCGGATGGCCGACATGCAGGCCTCGGTGCCGGAGCTGACGAAGCGCAGGCGCTCGACGCTGGGGAAGCACTGCATCACCAACTCCGCAAGGTCGCCCTCGTAGCGGTGCGACGCGCCAAAGCTGGCGCTGCGAGCCGCCGCCTGCCGGATCGCCTCCACCACCGGCGGGAACGCATGGCCCAGGATCATCGGACCCCAGGAGCCGAAGCAGTCCAGATAGCGATTGCCGTCGGCGTCCCACAGGTAAGCGCCTGCAGCCCGCTCGACGAACGGCGGATCGCCCCCAACCGCACGAAACGCCCGCACCGGCGAATCCACGCCACCCGGCAGCAACCCCGCCGCCCGCACCTGCAACTCCCTCGATTTCGACATCGTTCGCATGAAACCAGTTTACTTTGTGTCCTTTGCGGATTCCCCGTGCTCCCCTTCGCGTTGCGCCTGGTTGTTTTCATACTGCGTGGAAAACCGCCCTGCTAGACTGAAGCTCCCTGCACCGTTGACTCGATGCGACCTCTCAGGAGTTCCCCAAGTGTCCGAGAATCTTGACTCCCACACAGAAGAAGTTGCGGCCGACGCGTCCACAGCACCCGCGCCGGCCGCTAAAGCGTCCGTCACCTACGCAGACGCCGGCGTCGACATCACCTCCGGCGACCGCGCCAAGCAGCGCATCAAGATGCTGGCGCGCAAGACCTTCAACAAACAGGTGCTGAGCGAAATCGGCGGCTTTGGCGGCCTGTTCGCGCTCGATCTGGCGAAGTATCCGGAGCCCGTACTGGTCTCGTCGGCGGACGGCGTCGGCACCAAGCTGAAGGTGGCCTTCGAGCTCGGCATCCACCACACCGTGGGCGCCGACCTGGTGAACCACTGCGTCAACGACATCGCCGTGCAGGGCGCGACGCCGCTGTTCTTCCTCGACTATCTGGCGACGGGCCGGCTTGAGAACGATGTCGTCGAAACCGTCGTTCGCGGCATCTCCGAGGCGTGCAAGGCCAACGGCTGCGCGCTTATCGGCGGCGAAACCGCGCAGATGCCGGGCTTCTATGCGGACGGCGAGTACGACCTCGCGGGTACCATTGTCGGCGCGGTAAACCGCCCCAACATCATCACCGGGGAAAAGATCGAGCCGGGCGACTGCCTGCTCGGGCTGCCCTCGAACGGCCTGCATACGAACGGCTACTCGCTGGCGCGCAAGCTGTTCTTCGAGGTCGCAAAATACGGCCCCGACCAGTACGTGAACGAGCTGAAGGACAAGACCGGCGGCGCCTTGATGCGGACGCACCGCAGCTATCTGTCAGTCATCAAAAAGCTCACGTCGGGCGGCCCCGAGAGCGGCCTGGTCAACGGGCTGGCGCACATCACGGGCGGCGGCATTACCGAGAACCTGCCGCGCATCCTGCCGCGCGGGCTGGACGCGGCGGTCTACCTTTCCGGATGGCAGGTTCCGCCGCTGTTTACGCATCTGCAGCAGCTCGGCAATGTCACCCAGGACGAGATGTTCCGCACCTTCAACATGGGCATCGGGATGATCGCGGTCATCCCGGCTGAGCAGGTGAAGAAGGCGAAGGCGATTCTGAATCGCGCGAACGAACGGCACTGCATTATCGGAAGAATTGTCAGCAAGGGATCGCGTAAGGTCGTCTATCACTAACCTGCGCTGCAGGCGATTGCGATCGACCGCATTGAGCGCCCATCGGAGAACTGAACAGGCATGCATCCGAATGCGAAACCGCCGGCGATGACGCTGCAGCGTATGAAGCCCTCGCCCGCGCTGGCGCCGTTCGTCGAGCAATACGGCATTCGCAGCGCAGCGCTCGGCTGCAGGGAGCTTCATACGCCGCTTCCGGCGCGCGCCGACTGCTTCCTGGAGTTCTACCTCGCGGACTGTTATCGCATCGTCAACGTCGCCAGCGGAGCGGTGCATCGCGCGCCGCGTCTGGTGCTGGTCGGGCCGCATACCCGGCGACTCGAGGATCTTCTGCTTTCGGGCACGTTGCGCGTCTTCAACATTCGCTTTACGCCGGTCGGCTTTCGCACGCTGTTCGGCATTCCCGCGCGGCACCTGACCGATTCCGCGGAGAGTGCCGTCGACGTGCTCGGACCGGAGGTGCATGCTGTGGCGGACAGACTCGCGGCGGCCAGGTCGCCCGCGCAGCTGAGGGACATCGCGGAAGAATTCCTGCGGGAGCGGCTTGCGTTGGTCAAGGCGCCGAAGACTGCCGTGCCGATTGCGGGTGTGGCGCGTTCGCTCGCGGGGCACCACGGCGCGGGAGATATCGCGGCACTGGCGGCCAGAGCGCAGGTCAGCACGCGGCAGTTGGAGCGGCTCTTCCACGAGTATGTCGGGGTCTCGCCCAAGACGTTTGCGCGGCTGGCCCGGTTGAAGTTCGCGCTGGAGCTTGGCGAGCGTAGCCCGTCGCGCGATTGGGCCGCCATCGCCAGCGCCGCGGGCTTTTACGACCAGTCCCACATGGTGCGCGACTTCAGCGCCATGACCGGAGAGTCGCCCGACCGCTTCCTCGCGCTGCGGCGGAAAAGCGCCTGAGCCGCGCATTCCAGGGCGCTCGCAACCCGAAATCCGGCGACGGGCTGTGATGAGACTACCCCTTTCTTTTGAATACTTTACGGGCAGACATGGGACCTGAGCGATGTTTTTGTGGAAGTCCGGGCTTTAGTAGTTTGTTTTGAAGACTTTGCGAAATTTTTTGCTCAACCCTCGGGTCGAACCCTTTACCCTGGAGCAAGTCTCCACATGGAACAAGGGTTGACGAAACGATTTTTTTTGGAGTCCGCAAAGTAAAGCACATGTCGCATTCGTCCTATCGCCGGGCACAGGGGTGGCATAGCCTGGGGACATGAGATTTCTTCCTGCGATCCTGCTCGCATTCCACCTCGCCACAGTCTCTGCCCAGGCTAAGGAGCCCGCCATGCTTACACCTGAAGACCGCAAACAAATCGCAGCCCTCATCACCCGGTTCGAGGACGCCTGGAAGCGCCGCGACATGCAGGCCTTCGGCTCCGTGATGACCGACGATGTCACCTGGGTGAACATCGTCGGCATGCGCTGGCAGGGTAAGGAGCAGGTGGTGCGTGCACACCACAACCTGCTCGAAGGCCGCTACAAAGGCGTCAACGTCCACAACGAAGGCCACGAAGAAACCGAGATTGCGCCGGGTGTCGCGCTGGTCGTCTGGAAGTCGTGGGTGGATGCTTTCACCGGGCCTGACGGCAAGCCGGTAGATGCCATCCATACCGTGGGAACGCTGGTGATGCTGAAGGAGAACGGCCACTGGCTGATTCGGGCAGGGCAGAATGTGACGATCGATCCGGTGGCTGCGGCGCACGATCCGGGCAAGTGAGCCTTTGTCAGCTCCTGTTGGGGCCAGGAGGAGCCGGGGTTCTTGTGGCCGGCCGGCGTCGAAAGATCTGACTCAAGGATCCCTCAATCTTCACATCAAAGATGCTGCCATCTGAAGCCTGAACCCTTACGAACCGCTTCTCAGCGGCAGCCGGCGGGTCATATTGATAGGAGTAGGATTCGCCGTCGGCCAGGGTTTGCCGTACCAGTGCGCCATGGTCGTAGACGTTGCGCATCAGCGTTCGTGGCTGCTCTGCGGCAGCCGCCTGTACGCTGAACTCCGTCAGGTTCTGCGCCTCATCGTAGACATATCGCAGCACCTCGCCTGAAGGGTAGCTCACGCTCACGAGGTTCTGCCGGTCGTCATACCCATAGCTCACCCTGCGCCCGCGACTGTCCTCGATCTCGCGAATGGCTGGTCCCCTCTCGTAGCTCAGTTGCAACCAGTCGCCGCCCGGAGAAGTAAGTCTGGTCAGCCGCCGCTGTGCATCGCGTTCGAACAGCAACCGTTCACCCCTGGCGTTGCGAAAGCCATCCAGCATGCACATCAGCGGACCATCGCAGGGCAGATACGTCTCCACCTCGCCGTTGTAGCGCGCCACCTCGAAGCGCTCCGGCGGACCGCCATGCCACTGCATCTGCAAACGCTGGCCGCTGCCCTCATCGACCCACTTGTCCAGCCAAAGCACCGGCAGCAGGTACGGCGAGCGGACCAGGATATTCGATTCCTGATCGTCCATATTGATGCTGATGTGACGCATGTCGTCGTCGGTCGCGAGGTACTTGTCGTAGTTGTCGGCGCCGCTGATGCCGAAAGATACGGGCGTTGTCCAACCCGGCCAGGTCGTTCGCTCAAAGCGTATCGGGATACTGTCCGGCAGGTAGAAGTCGCTGTGCTTCACCTGGATGATGCCTGGATTGAGTACCACCTGGAAGATTTCTGTCTCGGTATCGTTGCCGGGATAGCGCTGGTTCCAGCACGACCGGATCAACGGGCCGTCGATGCGTTTCAACTCCTTGCCATGCCGATACTCGAAGTAGATGCATGGCTCCGCCTCTACGCGGCCCCATGTGCTCCCATCCGGGTCAAGATCCGACTCGAAGATATCATCCGCGTCGACATCCGGGTCAAGGTTCGACTGCATCACGCTCGCGGGGTCGCTGTTCTCGGAGAGATGCCAGTAGAGCAGGCCGAGATCCTTTAACAAAAAACGAGCAAGCCGTGGCTGCACCCGCGCCTGTATCGAATCCGCGTCGCCGACGCGACCCGTGGTGTAGCGCATGTGCGCCGTCGAGATCACGGCGACCCGGTACAGGTCGCGCTGTGTATGGCTGAAGGACCAATCGTGGTTCACGGAGTACATGCCGGCGTCCGTAACGCCCAGGAGCCAGGCGTTCGGGTCGGCAGCCAGATCGGCATGTTCGCGTTTCATCTCATCCTGTAGCGGCTCGCC
Source organism: uncultured Acidobacteriaceae bacterium (assembly GCA_964245315.1). GTDB lineage: Bacteria > Acidobacteriota > Terriglobia > Terriglobales > Acidobacteriaceae > Edaphobacter. Next base: position 12,058 of record CAXTMK010000014.1, read on the forward strand.
GCCATACTGTTTGCGCCCGCCATTCCATGCGGCGCTATCGAGCGCCATTGCGGGCAGCACGACGACATCCAGCCGATATTTGTCGCGCAGCCACGCCGCGTAGCTTTCGAGCGAATAAGCTCCGTCGTGCGGGCCTATCTGCACCAGATAGATTCGACCGCTGCCGTGCAATTCGTCCGGTCGCGCAAGCGGAGCGGAGCGGTGTCCCTGGGCTGGAGCGAGTGGGCGAAGCGTTCGCTCGCGAAGCACAAAGGACAGGGTCGCAGCCACCAGCGTCAGGCACACCACTCCCGCGATCCATCCCAGGATTGGTACGCTCAGGGTCAGCACGGAAGTCCGGCCCAGGCGCCACCGCGAAGATCCACATGCCGGGCACGTCGTCGCCGTGTCGCTGCTGCCACACTGCGCGCATGGTGGACTCACGATCATTGCACCAGACTGCGCCCACCAGGCTGCGGCAGCAATCCTGCGAACGTTGCAGGCAAGTGGCTCGTTGGTCGCTCTCAGAGCAGCGGCTCCCTGGCTGAGCCGCCCCGTCAATCCTGACCATGGAGGCGAGGCGGTCCTGGTCGTAGATCGACGGAACCCTGCTTGGCGAGCTGTCGCACCTTCAGGAGTGTATCCATGAGGGGGTTTGCCGCTCGAAAGCGCGTTATGAGTAGCGCGCCAGGTGTGGCTGGTTCAGCTTGCCTGCCGGGCGCTTTCAACCTCTGGAGAAAAACCTGTATGGATGGTCGGTCTTTGGCGGCATGGTCACTGCGTCACCTGCACACTTTACTTCTCTGCTGGGCGTTCCTATCGATCGTGCCATCATCCCTCCTCGCCCAGGAAGCAGCGCGGCCGGCCACGGCGGCTCCCGTTGCGCTCTCCACTGCGAGCGTGACGGGGCGTGTGCTGCTGAGCGATACCGAAACGCCCGCGCGTTTCGCGAGGGTTCTGCTCAAATCCGCCGGGCCCACCATCGATCAGGACGACCTGCTCTCGCAGTTGATCCATGCGCCAGGCTGGAACCAGGAAGAGACGAAGAAGGTGCGGTCGCTCGCCGCGAAGTACGTTGCGCAGTTGGATGACATGATGATCTCGGCCACAGTTGCACCTGACGGCACCTATCTGTTCACCAATGTCGAACCCGGCAGCTACTTCGTGCACGCGATGATGCCGGGCTATATCGATCCTCTGTCGGCGTTTTCGGCCGAAGAGATTGCTTCGAGCGACCCGGCTGTCCGGCACGAGATCGTCTCCGTCGTCAGCTTTATTACCGTTGCCGCAGGAGGCCAGGCGCGGGCGGATTTTCACCTGGACCGCGGATCCGCGATCTCCGGGCGGATCATCTACGACGATGGCTCGCCCGCGGTCGGTTGGGTGGTGCAGCCGGTCCGCCCCCTTACCGCGGACCCGGTCTCCGCGGCGCTGGGGCCGCTGGCCATCGACCTGGCAGACTTCGACCTGAACCATATTAACGAGGCCAGCACGACCGATGACAAGGGCCGCTTCCGCATTGCCGGCCTGCCCGGCGGCAACTACCTGCTGCGCGCCCAGATGGATGCGCCTCTGCCTGGCCACAGCTCACTCAATCCCGTCGCGTCCAACGCCGGAGCGGCCTTCGGGGTCGCGCCCGCGACCGGTTCGATCGGCTTGAAGCTGACCGCCGCGACCGGGTTGAAGCTGACTGTGTTCTCCGGCAACGCGCTCCGCCGGGCGAAAGCCAGGAGCATCGGAGTTGTGAAAGGAGAGGAGAGGCCTGACTACGAGATCGTCGTACCGCTGCACGAGATGCATACGCTCGCGGGTGTCGTCTGCTCAAAGTTGAGCGGCCGCCCGGTCAGCGGTGGATCGGTCGAGCTGATCGCGCAGAACGACGACGGGAACGACGATCCGACCACGCTTCTCAGGGCTCCTATCCAGGCAGATGGAAGCTTCCGCTTCGACTTTGTACCCGGGCAGGCCAGGTACACCGTCAGGACGGTTCATGCGGTCGATGCAACGCTCAGTTCTTTGTCGATGCTGGTCTTCGGCTCACGCATGGCGGAGCAAAAGGTGAGTCACGCTTATGGCTCTACCTCACTGATTGCGGAGGTGAAGGACTCGGATGTAACCGACCTCAAACTTGACGTGCCTGAAGTCGACTAGTTCACCGTTCCCACGGTGGCGGCACCTTCACCCATCCCATCCCCGCGCTCTTCGCAGCTTCGATCCCCGGCTCCGCATCCTCGAAGACGAGGCAGTCCGCGGGCTCAACGCCGAGCCGCTCGGCCGCCATCAGGAACGGCTCCGGATTGGGCTTGCCGTGGATGTAGTCGCCGGCGCAGACCAGCATGTTGAACTTATCAGTTATGCCGAGCACGCCGAGCGATGCCTCCACCGACTCGCGCGTCGAGCCCGATACGATCGCGATGGGGATGCGGCCATACGCGGCGAGCACATGCTCCATCACCTCGGGCACGGGTTTTAGCTGCGGCAGGAACTCGTAGTAATACTCTTCCTTGCGCTCGGCGACGACGGCCGCGGGCATGTGCAGGCCCTGCTCGGCGTTCAGCCGCTCGATGACGACGACCGCGGGCAGCCCGCCCCAGCCGTAGAACTGCTCGGGCGTGAAGGTGCAGCCCCACTCGCCCAGCGCGCGCTGCCAGGCGATCAGGTGCAGCGGCATGGAGTCGACGACGGTGCCGTCGCAATCGAAGAGGTAGGCCTTGAAGTCGCCCGCGGGAAGTTTCAGTGTCATAGCTTCCATGCTAAAGCAGGGTCACAAGCATTACGCGGCTCAGCCATTGCCGCATGAAGGGGAATCTGTCAAAGTAGGGCTATGAATCGCGATCGCATTCTCGCCGTACTGCGCGAACACGAGCAGGAACTCAAGGCCGCCGGTCTCCTCCACCTGCGTCTCTTCGGGTCCGTCGCGCGTGGCGAGGACAGCCCGCGCCTTGCGGGAGGCCGTGCTTGCCTATTAGGAACACGCGGACATTAAATTCGTGAAGCGTCTCGGCATCCTGCTCTCCGGCCGCGGTTCAAACTTCCTCGCAATCCACGAGGCTATCCGCGATGGCCGGCTGCCCGGCGTTGAGATCGCGGTTGTGCTGTCGAACAAGGCCGACGCGCCGGGACTGGCGAAGGCGCGTGAGCTTGGCCTTCCCGCGCATCACGTTCCATTCTCCGGACGCACGGCGGTGGAGCGCGACCTTGAATTTGTCGCGAGGCTGAATGAGTATGGCGTCGATCTCGTCTGCCTTGCGGGATATATGCGCATCGTCTCGCCGGCGTTCGTGGCGGCGTTTCCCGATCGCATCCTGAACGTGCATCCATCGCTGCTGCCAAGCTTTCCGGGGCTTGATGCGCAGAAGCAGGCGCTCGAATCTGGCGCGAAGGTGGCGGGTTGCACCGTCCACTTCGTCGATGAGGCTGTCGACCACGGCGTCATCATCCTGCAGCGCGCAGTCGCCGTGCTCGATGACGACACGGCGGAGACGCTGGCGGCGCGCATTCTGGTCGAGGAGCACAAAGCGTATCCGGAGGCGATTGCGCAGGTGCTCAGCGGGGAGTATGCGATTGCGGGGCGAAGGTTTGTGCGAAGCCCAAAGCAAAAGCAGACCCCTGCGGGGTGACAAACGAAGGTGGATTCAGCGCTGGCTCAGGGTGGTGTCGGGGAAGATGTAGACCACTACGCCGAGCGCGAACAGCAGCAGCACGAACTGCACCATGGTCTTCGAGCTTGGCTTTTCCGCAAAGCCGCCGGACCAGAGCCGCCAGCCCATGCCGAGCGCGATGGCCAGGTACATCCACTCCTGCAGCAGGCCGAAGAAGATGAGTGCCGTAGCCGTCACCAGCCAGCGCTGCATGCGGTTGAGGGCATAGGTGGCCTGCGCGCCGTCGAGGCCGAAGACGGGGATCAGGTTCATCAGGTTCAGCCAGGCGGAGACATGCGCCAGCGCACTGAAGAGGCCGGCGGTGTGCGCATCGGGCGCAAGGCGCGCGATGGCTCCGAAGACTATAGACACGAGCAAGCCGAAGAACGGCCCGGCCAGCGCGATGCCGGAGAGCGTCTCGAGCGAGATTCCCATCGCATACCAGCGCACGTAGGCGCCCAGTCCGGGCAAAAAGACGGGCAGGTCGACCTTCAGGCCGCGCCGCCGGGCCGCCACGTAGTGGCCCATCTCGTGGATCAGGATGGAGACCGTAAAGCCGAGGCCGAACTCCCAGCCGAACAGAAGCCAGTAGACTCCAAAAAAGCCCACAAAGCTGAGGAGAAACTTGAACTTCAGCAGCACGAAGAAGAGCGTCTTCAGCTTGCTGAGGAAGAAGATTACCGGCGCGAGCGGGCCCAGGCGCCGGGTCCACCTGGCCTTGCGATCCTGCGCGCCCTTCAGCTTCTGGTCGATGAGCGCGATGCGCTGCTCCACCGCGACATACTGCTTGGTGGCGGGTGGAAGCCATGCCAGCGCCTGCTGCCAGATGGCGCGCGCCGGAAGCCAGTTCCCGGCGTTCTCTTCAGCCGTTGCGGCCAGCGCGATCTCGCGCAGGTGCTGCGAGTAGACGATCGTCTCGCACTCCGCGCACACCAGCGTGCCGGGCTGCAGCCACACACTGCAGTTCGGGCAGTTGAAGATCTCGCCCGGCGTTGCGATGGTCGGAATGGGTTCAGTCAGTGCTTCAGCCACAATAGTGCTCTCGTTCGATTAGACGCTTCCGGGAAGCCAAACAGTTCAGCCGTGTAACCTACGCGGCCGGCAGTGAGATCGCGTCCTTCGCATCGCCCAGCGTCACCTTGAAGGTCATGCGGCGCTGCCCGCGAAACACCGTAATCGATACGGTATCACCTGCGCGATGGACGTTGAGCGCGGCGCCCAGATCCTGAGTGCTTGCTATATCCTTGCCGTCGAACGCGACGATCAGGTCGCCGCCCAGGATCACCGGCGTATTGCCCTGGTACAGGCGCTGATTGCCGCCATGCAGCCCTGCTTTCTCCGCCGCGCCGCCGGGCAGCGCGCGCTGGATCAGGACGCCATAGTCGGCGGGCAGGCCGATCTGCTCGGCAATGTCGGGGCCAATGGGAAGCGTCTCGATATCGAGCGACGGGCGGCGGACGCGACCGTAGCGCGCGAAGTCGTCGATCACCGCCTTGGCCGTGTTGATGGGGATGGCGAAGCCGATGCCGGCCGACTGGTCCGCGCCGGCGCTGGCGATGAGCGTGGTGACGCCGATCACCTCGCCGCGCGAGTTGAGCAGCGGACCGCCGGAGTTGCCGGGGTTGACGGCCGCGTCGGTCTGGATCGCATCTTCGATTGCCGAGCCGCCCTGCACGCCGATCGACCGGATCGCCGAGATGATGCCGCGCGTCATGGTGCCGCTAAGGCCAAAGGGATTGCCGATGGCGTAGACGCGCTGGCCGACGACCAGGCCAGTCGATTCGGCGAGCGTCGCGGGCACCAGGTTGGGCGCGTTGATGAGCAGCAGCGCGAGGTCGTGATGCTTGTCGACGCCTACCACCGTGGCTTTGTACTGGTGCTTGTCCGCCAGCGTCACCTCGACCCGCTGGGCGTTGTCGATGACGTGGTCGTTGGTGAGGATGTGGCCTTCCTTATCGAGGATGAAGCCCGATCCCTGGCCCTGTTGCGGAACCGGCCGATTGAAGAAGTCGTAGGCCACGGCGGTCGAGGTGATGTTGACCACCGACGGCAGAGCCTTGCGGTAGACGGCGATATTCTGCTGCTCTTCGGTGTCGAAGGCGGGCGCGGCGGAGGCCTCGCGGAGGTGGAACGCGCTGCTGCTCACGCCATCGCCAACAGGCTGCATGCCCGGCGCAAAGCTGCGCAGCGTGGGCAGCAGCGTGCCGGACGCAAGCCCGTGCGTGGTGACGTAGTAGAACCCCGTGAGGAGCAAGAGAACAAGGATGACCGGACGAAACTTCATGAGGACAAGCACCTGTACGCGTCGATGCGCTCGTTCTCAATTGTAGCGAGGGAGGGGCCGCGTGTCCCGCAGCCAGCCCGGAATGCCGAATGACGGCCTCGGAGTTAGTGGCCCCTGTCGGACCTGGGCACGGCAACCCTACTTTCCAGATTGACCAGCCCGCGCTCCAGCGTTTCGCTCATGGCGCGCAATTCTTTCACGCTGACACCCGTCCAGACCTCGGCTTCGAGCTTTGCCAGCACCGCATCGGCATAGGCGAGCAGGCGCTCGCCCTCGGGGGTGAGTCGCGCGGTCACCAGCCGGTCGTTCTCCGCGCTCTTGCCGCGTGCCACCCAGCCGTGTTCGACCGCGCGCACCAGCATCGCCTGCGCGCTTTGCGGCGTGACATAGCAGGCGCGAGCCATCTGCGCATTCGAGCCGCCGGGCCGCTCTTTTACCTCAGTTAAAAAGCGCAGTTGCGCGGTGGTGACGTTTTTCGGACGCAGTTCATCGTCCAGCCGGGCCTTGAAGCCCAGAAGTACACGCCGCATTAACATTGCGCTGCGACGCATCTCCGCGGCTCGATACTTCCCTTTTCCTGAATCCATATCAGCTTCCTGATATCATATCAGTTAGCTGATACATGCCCGACACCGAACATCATGAAGCCGAGTGGCGTCCCAGCCATAATCCCTGGGCCGTTGCGCTGACCGTCACTCTCGCCACCTTCATGGAGGTGCTGGACACGTCCATCGCGAACGTCGCGCTGCCGCACATCGCGGGCTCGCTGGGCGCGTCGCAGGAAGAGGCGACCTGGGTGCTGACGAGTTACCTGGTCAGCTCGGCTATCATCCTGCCCATCTCCGGCTGGATCTCAAATCGCATTGGCCGCAAGCGCTTCTACATGACCTGCGTGGTGCTCTTCACCTGCGCGTCGGTGCTGTGCGGCCTGGCGCCGACGCTGCCGCTGCTCATCCTCGCGCGCATCATCCAGGGGCTTGGCGGCGGAGGCCTCGCGCCGTCGGAGCAGGCCATCCTGGCGGATACGTTCTCCGTTGAAAAACGCGGCCAGGCGTTTGCGCTCTACGGCACGGCAGTCGTCATCGCGCCCGCTATCGGGCCCACGCTGGGCGGCTGGATTACGGATAACTATAACTGGCACTGGATCTTCTTCATCAACCTGCCCATCGGCATGCTGTCGCTGTGGCTTTCGAACCGCATGGTCGAAGACCCGCCGAACATCAAGGCGCGCATGAAGCTGAAGCTGCCGATCGACTTCGTGGGCCTGGCTCTGGTGGCGAGCGGCGTAGGCTTCCTCGAATTCTTCTTCGACAAGGGCCAGGAGAAGGACTGGTTCGGCGACCCCATGATCACCACCGTCGCGTGGGTGGCGGCCATTCTGCTGACCACGTTCGTGTGGTGGGAGTGGCGCCACCCGGACCCCATCGTCGACCTGAAGCTGCTGCAGAATCGCAACTTCGGCACAGCGGTTTTTCTGCAACTGGTCCTCGGCATGGTGCTTTTCGGGTCGACCGTGCTGATCCCGCAGTACCTGCAAACCCTGCTCGGCTACACGGCCGAACGCGCCGGCATGGTGTTGTCGCCGGCCGGCTTCGTCATGATGTTCGGCATGGCGATTGCAGGCCGCAGCCTCTCCTGGAAGATCGACCCGCGGCTGACGGTCATGCTCGGCTACTTCGCGGTAGCGCTTGGGATTTTTAATTTGACGCGGCTCTCGCTTGACTCCAGCTTCGGCACGGCCACGGAGTGGCGCATGCTGCAGGTGATCGGTCTGCCGTTCATCTTCATCCCCATTTCGACGCTGAATTATGTGGGCGTGCCGCGCTCGAAGTCGAACCAGATCTCCAGCCTCTCGAACTTCGCGCGCAACATGGGCGGCTCTATCGGCACGGCGCTGCTTACGACGTTCCTGGCACGCACGGCGCAGACGCACCAGCAGCAGCTTGCCGCGAACACCGTGCCCGGCTCGCCCGCTTACACGTCTTACATGTCGCGCGTCGCCGGTGTCTTCCAGGATCACGGCATGAGCGCGTCGCAATCCACCCAGATGGCAACCGGCTACGCGTACCAGCAGATGCAGCGGCAGGCGTCGATGCTTGCGTATAAGAATGCCTTTGCGGTGCTGGCTGCGATTATCTTTGTGCTGATGCCGCTGCCGTTCATCATGCGTCTGCCGAAGAAGGCGGAGGCGCCGCCGCCCGAAGAAGCGGTGGGCCACTAGCGCTGCTTGCGAAACGCATTCGCCTTGTTGAATTCGTCCCGCAGTTCCGGCGTCTTCAGGTTCTCGCGCAGATGCGCCAGGCGCTGTTCGAGCGCGAAGAGCGTCGCGGCTAAAGGCTTCGTATTCGTGTGCGCCACGTCGCGCCACATGCTGTACGGGCTGGCGCCAAGGCGCGTCATCTCGCGCAGGGCGCGGCCGCCGATGGCCTGGAACTCCGCCGCCAACTCCGGCTGCGCGGCGAACTCATCCTCGAACATCGCGGACATCGCGGTCGACACCATCTGCGGAAGATGGCTGACCCAGGCACAGATTTGATCATGCTTCGCGGCATCGAGGTCCATCGTGCGCGCGCCGAACTTCGCTACCCACGCGCGCCACTCCGCTTCCATCTCCGTGGGCCTGGACGAGGCAGGCGTAAACAGCCACATTGCGCCGTCAAAGAGCGAAGCCTCCGCGAGGGCCGCGCCGCCGGACTCCTTGCCCGCCATGGGGTGTCCGGGCAGAAAGCGAGCCCGCCCGGGGCCGTTGAAGCGTGTACGGGCGAAGTCGGCGATCGCGAGCTTGGTGCTGCCCACATCGGTGATCAGTTGATCGGGACCGGCGAGCGGCGCAAGCATGTCCATCCAATCCATGATCGCCAGCACCGGTACCGCGAGCACGGTCACGTCGGCCGCAGAAGCTTCTTTGAAGGTGGCTTCGCGCGTAATGGCGCCGAGTGCGAGCGCGGCTTGGATCTCACTGGCATCCGCATCAACGCCCATGATGTCACCAGAGAAGCGCGCCGCACGCAGAGCGAGGCCGATCGATGCGCCGATCAGGCCGGTTCCGACGATAGCGATGTTGCGAATCATTTGCCTGGTGCGTTCTCCCGCGAGGTGTAGAGTGCTGCCTCGATTATGGCAGCAAGCGCGGAGTTATCGCCGGTGGTGTGGCTGTGGATGGAGGCGTCGACCATCTGCTGCTGCGTGAATCCGGCCCACGAAAGCGGATGGCCGGCATACACGGCAAGCTGACGCATGAACTCGCGCTGGGTACGGCCGTTCCCCTCACGGAAGGGATGGATGGCGTTGATTTCGCCAAGGTAGAAGGCGGCTCGCAGAGCGAAGTCTTGAGGGGTTAGATCAGCTAGCAATTTCTCCATCTTCAGCTTGCTCAACGCGTCAGCGAGCGCTCCTGCTATGTGCAGCGCTGGCCCGAACATTGAGTTGCCCTTCGAGATGTTGACGACGCGAAACTCACCTGCCCAGGGAAATACATCCTGGAAAAGGTAGCGATGAATTCCCTTGAGATGATTCGTGTCAAAGTTTCCTGTAATGCCGCGTACCGCCAGTTCTTCTCGGCGCTTCAGTGAATAGATGGTTTCGATCGCCTGCAGGTCGACGTAGTCCGTTATGCCAAACGAATTCCTCGGACAGGCGTGCCCAGCCTGTGAATGGGGATCGTGGTCGAATCCAGAACTCACCGGGCACTAAGCTGCGCCCGCAAAGGAATGGCGTGCTGCAAGCAGATGTTTCGCGTGGGTGTCCATTGCCGCGGAGAACTGCTCCAGCGTTAGTTCTCCGTCTTCATAACGGGCCAAAATCGCCGTGGTTGTTGTATCGGGAAAGAGACCTTCCATGGCATGAGTTCCGAGCGTACTTGCAACCGATTCGCGCCGACACTGCACTTCTTCCGCGGAAATAGAAGCCATATTGTTCTCCTTGCTCCATTTTATTCCCGGTGCTGAAGCAAGTAAATGAATATTACGCCACAGTCCGACCCACCACCGGAGCCAGCAATCTCAGCTGCGCCATCAGCTTCTCCAACTGCTCCGGATACAGGCTCTGCGCGCCGTCGCTCATGGCCTTATCGGGGTTTGGATGCATCTCCATCAGCAGGCCGTCGGCGCCGGCGGCGACCGAGGCCATGGCCATAGCGGGGACGAACTCGCGGATGCCTACGCCGTGCGACGGGTCGCCGAAGACGGGCAGGTGGGTAAGCTTTTTGAGCACGGGGATGGCGGAGATGTCCATGGTGTTGCGGGTGTAGGTCTCGAAGGTGCGGATGCCGCGCTCGCAGAGGATGAGGTCGTAGTTGCCTCCGGTCAGGATGTACTCGGCCGAGAGCAGGACTTCTTCGATCGTGGCGGCGATGCCGCGCTTCATCAGCACCGGCTTGCGCACATGGCCGAGCTCGCGCAGCAGGTTGAAGTTCTGCATGTTGCGCGCGCCGACCTGGAAACAGTCGATGTAGGGCAGCATCAATTCGATCTGCGAAATCTCCATGACCTCGGTGATGACGAGCAGGCCGGTCTCGTTCGAGACATCGCGCAGCAGCTTCAACCCGTCGAGCCCCATGCCCTGGAAGCTGTAGGGCGAGCTGCGCGGCTTGAACGCGCCTCCGCGCAGGAATTGGCAGCCGGCCCTGGCGACCAGCTTCGCGCTGGTAAGAATCTGATCGCGGCTCTCGACCGAGCAGGGACCGGCCATCATGATGACTTCTTTGCCGCCCACCACGACGCCATTAGGGAAGGTGAGGGTCGTGCCCTCGGGGCGGAAGCCGCGGCCCGCCAGCTTATAGGGCGAGCTGATGCGATAGGCATTGTGCACGCCGGACATCACGCCGAAATCGGCAACGTCGAACTGGCTGGGACTGCCTACGCCGGCCAGAATCGTCTGGGTTTCACCGGTGGTGCGGTGGACGTTGAAGCCGAGCTCCACCATCTGCTCGATTACATATTGAACCTGCTCTTCGCTGGCGCCGCTCTGCATTGCAACTATCATCGTGTCTCTCGTCTTTCGGGATTTGAATCTAACTTGTAGTCGGTGAACCAATTCAATTGCTGAATGAAGCTTTCAAGCCTTGCAAAAGCATCCGCACCGTCCACTACCCTGTGCCATTGCTTCGCTTCGTCCAGAGTGTCGATATATCTGAATTCAACCTTCTCGCAGCTATTTGCCGTGGGACTTATCTTCAGTCTGGGACCGTTGTAGAGATGTCCGTCGATATAGGTCTGTGCAATAAAGAGGTCCCAGTGCGACTGCCATGCGAAAAGTCCTGCCGCATAGGGCGACTTCTCGATGGCAATTACAAGCTGCAGCATGCAAGGCACGGGAGATTGGGAATAGAATCCTCGCAAGTCACACCATGTCCTGGTCAGCGCGCTCATCTAGATATCCCGTCTTTGCAAGGTACGCATCACGTCGATAATGCGCATGTAGATATCGACAACCTGCTCCCCGGTGAGCGGGCCGGGGTTTATGCGCTTCACATGATCGAAGACCGCGCTCTCGCGCTGCGGTTCGTAGACCGGCAGCGTGCCCTGCCGCTTGATGTCGCCGATCGCCTTGGCCGCCTCGGCGCGCTTGCTGATCAGTTGCACGATCTGCTCATCCATCTCGTCGATATGCTGCCGCCACTGCGCTATATCCATCGTCAAGCTCCTCGTACCATCTTCAATTCCTGAATGAATTCTCCTACGACTTTGGCCGCGCCGCTGGGATCTGTTTTCTCGATCAACGCGACCAGCGCGCTGCCGATGATGGCCGCATCCGCAAACTCACCCACCGCCTGCACATGCGCCGCGTTCGAGATGCCGAACCCGACTGCAATAGGCAGCCTGGTGAACCTGCGCAGACGCGCCACAAGTTCCGGTGCGTCGCTAGCCACTTTATCCTGAGTGCCGGTGATTCCGACACGCGAAATCGCGTAGACAAACCCCTTCGATACCGCCGCGATGGCCTTCAGCCTTGCGTCCGGGCTGGTGGGCGCGGCCAGGAAGATGGGCGCGAGATCGTTGGCCTGCATCTCGGCGAGATAGCCGTCGGCCTCTTCGACGATCATGTCGGTCAGCAGCACGCCGTCGGTGCCGGCATCCTTCGCCGCCGCGCAGAACTCGTGCATGCCCATGCGGACCACGGGATTGAGATAGCTGAACAGCACAAGCCCGCATGCAGGACGCGTTGCGCGGAGTTCCTTCGCGAGGGCAAGCACGTCGCTCAGGCGAGTGCCGCGAGCCACGGCACGCTCGCTGGCGCGCTGGATCACCGGGCCGTCGGCGAGCGGATCGCTGAAGGGAACGCCGAGTTCGATCACGTCAGCGCCGTTATCGATTGCGGCGAGGGCGATGTCGCGTGTGGTCGCGAGGTCGGGGTCGCCGGCGGTGAGGTAGGCTACGATGCCGGGCTTCCTGTCGAACCTGATCGGCACTAGAGGCTTCCTTTCGGCGTCGCTGGACCAGCGCCCTGCAGATCGAGCTCGCGGGACAGGATGCCCATATCCTTATCGCCGCGGCCGGAGAGATTGACCATGATGATTTGGTCCTTGCCCATCGCCGGAGCAATCCGCATCGCCTCCGCGACCGCATGCGCGCTTTCAAGCGCTGGCACGATGCCTTCAGTCCGCGACAACGCTACCGTGGCCTTCAGCGCGTCAGCGTCCGAGCAGGAAACGTACTCGGCGCGGCCGATATCGTGCAGGTTGGCATGCTCCGGGCCGACGCTGGCGTAGTCCAGTCCGGCGGATACGGAGTGGGTTCCACTCACCTGACCGGCATCGTTTTGCAGCACGTAGGAGTACGTCCCCTGCAAAACTCCGGGCAGGCCTCCGCCGACTTTCTGGAAGCGTGCCGCATGCTCGCCCAGCGCCGTGCCGCGTCCACCGGCCTCAACGCCAAGCAGCCGAACGTCCTCGTCCGGAAGAAATTCATAGAACGCGCCGATGGCGTTCGATCCGCCGCCGACGCAGGCTACGATCGTATCGGGCAGGCGCCCTACTTCCTCAAGAAACTGCCTGCGCGCCTCGATCGAGATCACGCGGTGGAAGTTACGCACCATGGTCGGATACGGATGCGCTCCGAGCGCGCTGCCGAGGATGTAATAGGTCGTGCGAACGTTCGTGACCCAGTCGCGCATGGCCTCGTTGATGGCGTCTTTCAGCGTCGCAGAGCCGGAAGCTACGCCGCGGACTTCGGCTCCCAGCAGGCGCATGCGGTAGACGTTCAGCTCCTGCCGGCGCATGTCCTCCTCGCCCATGTAGATGACGCAGTCGAGCCCGAGCAGCGCGCAGACCGTGGCCGTGGCGACGCCATGCTGGCCCGCGCCGGTCTCGGCGATGATGCGCTGCTTGCCCATGCGGCGCGCGAGCAATCCCTGGCCGAGCGCGTTGTTGATCTTGTGCGCGCCGGTGTGCAGCAGATCCTCGCGCTTCAGGTAAATCCGCGCTCCGCCCAGCTGTTCGCTCAGGCGCTTGGCGAAGTAGAGCGGAGTCGGCCGTCCGCAGTAGTGGTGCAGCAGGCCGTCGAGCTCGGCGTGGAAGGCCGGGTCGGCTTCAGCCTTGTCGTAAGCCTGTTCGAGCTCTTCGAGCGCGGCCATCAGCGTCTCCGGCACGTAACGCCCGCCGTACGCGCCGAAGCGCCCCTTTACCTGTGCCGCAATTGCCGCCGGACTCGCCATCGTCGCCATCGTGTACTCCTCGCAATACTGCGCTTCACAATACAAAAGCCGCTGCCCGGTTGGGGAAGCGGCTCATCTGGTCTGTTTCGATCTCTCGTCTGAGTGTGCTGCTCAGAGACAATCTACTTCGCCAAAGCCGCCATGGAGCGCGTAAAGCGCCAGTAGCGGAACGTAAACGACGGGCTGAAGCGGATGGTCATGCTTGGATTAATGTACATGTGCGAGCCTTTCCCTGCAAGGCCTGTACTATCTTCGAGACATGGCGATGATTGCGATAGTTGGAGTCGGGGCGATCGGCGGAGTGCTGGCCGGGCTGTTCGAAAGCGCGGGCGGCCATGAGATTACCTTGTGTACCCGGCGTCCGCTAGCCGGACTAAAGGTTGAGACACCTGCCGGAATCGTCGCCGTGCACGCCCGCAACGTCACCGATCCAGATGCGTGTGAGCCGGTCGACTGGGTGCTCGTTGCAACCAAGACCTATGACGCGCAGGGTGCGGCGAAGTGGTTCCCGAAGCTGAGCGGACCTGATACGCGGGTCGCGGTAATCCAGAACGGCATCGAGCATCGTGAGAACTTTGCCGGACTGTTCGACGCGGAACGTATCGTCCCCGTGGTGATCGATGTGCCCGCTGAGCGCAGGCCCGACGGGTCGGTGCTGCAGCGTGCGGCGGCTGTCATGCGCGTCGAAAATAACGCCGCGGGCGAGAACTTCGCGGCGCTGTTTGCGAATACGGCACAGGTAGAATTGACCGACGATTTCCGCTCGGCGGCCTGGCGCAAGCTGTGCCTGAATGCCGCCGGCGTCATCTCCGCGTTGACGCTGAAGCCGGCGGGCGTGCTGCGCGACGAGGCGCTGGGCGAGGTCGCGCTTGGCTTGATTGCGGAGTGCGTCGCCGTGGGCCGCGCCGAGGGTGCCGATCTGGACAACGCCATCGGCGAGCGTGTGCTTGTGGCGACGCGCGCGGGATCGCCCGATTCGATCAACTCCCTGCTCGCTGATCGCATGGCCGGGCGCCTGATGGAGATCGACGCGCGTAACGGAGTGATCGTGCGGCGCGGCGAGAAGCACGGCATCCCGACACCGCTGAACCGCATGGCGGTCGCGCTGTTGAAGGGAATGGGATGATAAAGTTCTTCGGCAAGGCAGTCGCTCGGGCTTCGTGTGAATCATAGGTGTAACGCACACTGCGGGAGGGTTTATGCACGGAATTATCTGGTGGATTATCGTGGGCCTGATCGCGGGATTTCTAACCGGCAAGATCATGAAGGGGTCCGGCTTTGGCGCGATCGTGGACATCATCGTCGGCATCATCGGCGCGCTGGTGGGCGGCTTCATCATGTCGCACCTGGGCATGGCAAGCCAGGGCGGATTGATCTATACCATCATCGTCGCCGTGATCGGCGCGGTGATTCTGACGTTTCTCCTGCGGCTGATCACCGGCAATCGAGAGTGAACTTCGTCTCCCCTTGTTTGTCATCCCGCAGGGATCTGCTTTTGTGCTGAGTTACAAAAGCAAATTCCCGACGGAATGACAGACGAAAGAACCTACGGCTTCGAGTGCAGATGATCGAAGTTCATGATCGCATTGAAGACCAGCGGATAGCTGCCAATGGTTTCGCCCCGATAGATGGGATAATTGCCAAACAGCAGCACGTTGCCCGCGCCCAGATGGGCGTCTACGACAAGAGCGTGTTCGGCAATAGAAGTGCCTTTATCCAGCAGGCCTGAGAGCAGCAGGCCGCGGGCTTCGGCGAAGCGCAGGATCACCTCCGGGCGCTCCGCCGCTGGGATGACCGAGTAGTTGTTGCGCATCTGCTCTTCGGTGATCGGGCGAGCCTCCCACGGTCTCGAACGCGGCGTCGCTGGTGCCGGGTCGGGGTTTATGCGGCCTTGTACGACATCGCTATCGTCTACGCCGCCACGGCCCGTCGGACGTTCAGCACCTCCCTCACCGCCTGCACCACGTCCGCCACCGCCTCCGGCACGTCCGCCCAAGGTATTCGAGACGTTGAAGGCGAGCCCGTCGCTGCTGAAGACAGGCAGGCTCTTGCCGAAGCCGTAGGTGACCGGGTTGGTCGTCGAGACGAAAACCGTGTCGAGCACCGAGCCGACCACGCGCGTATCGCCCTTAGCTGCAACCGATACCCCGGGCGCGAGACCCATGTCGATCGCGAACTGCGCCGTGTCTTCGCACGTAATCAACAGGCCACCCTTTTCGACGAAGCTCTTCAAGTGCGCCAGGCCATCGTAGCCGAGTCCGCCGCGCGTATCCGGCGTAGAGTCGATCGCCAGATTGGGCGTCAGGTCGGTCTTCTGCCAAGGCAGCGCGTTGCCGTACTTGGGCGTGCCGTTGATGATGTCCTGCGCCGACGAACGGCCGATCGGCGCGAAGACGATCACGTCGTATTTGGCGCGGAGATCGGCGTCCGTCGCGGCGTTCTGCACGCTCATGTAGGTGAAGGGTACGCCGGCGCTATCGAAGGCGTAGCGCCACCAGCCCTCGGTCTGCGTGGCCGACCAGCTATGCATGAAGGCGATGCGCGGAGCGACCGCGGCATGCATCGCGACCGCCGGCATCGCATCCAGGCGAGTGGCATCAAGCGCAAGCTTCTTCAGCGACGCGGTAAGCTGCGACTCGTCGGCGCCGGAGATGAGCAGCGAGCCGGCGGTGAAGTGTTTTCCGCCGCCGTCGAAGGGCTTCTCCGCGATGGAGATCGTCGCGCCCTTCAGCGTGTAGAAGAGCGGCAGCAGCGTCGTCTGCGCGTTGTTCGAGATCGCAACCACCGAGCCTGCGCCGGTAAGCGTGCCGGTTACGGAAGCGGGGTCGGCGACCGGATCCATCTTCGCGCTCAGGAACGATGCATCCTTGACGCGCACGACCTTCAGGTTGAAGAGTTCCGAGAAGCACCAGCCAGTGTCGTCGTAGGGCCGCTTCTGCGGGTCGTCGGGCGCCCAGTACTGGCGGTCGAGCAGCGCATCGGCGGCGCGTGCGTAGGGCTGATCCATGCGGATGACGAAGCTGCCCGCGGGGAACTTCTCTTCGACCGGCGGGTCGCCGCGTTTGGGCGCCGGCACCGTCACGGTCTGCTCGGCCGCGAGACGGCTCACCTCGACATGCTGCAGCTTCATCACCTGCATCAGCTCGACCTGGCGATTGAGCTCGGCGTCGTTCGCGGGCAACACATAGGCGGCGGGGCCTTCGACCGTGGGCTTCAGGATCGAGCGCTTGCTCTTCATGTAGTAGTTCTCGAGGAAGTGGTGCGTGTTGTGCGAGAAGTATTCGAGCGTGGTCAGCAGCCCCGACTCTTCGTAGTTGTTGTTGTCGCGCTGCGACCAGGTGACGACCGGCAGCGGAGGATTCTGCCGGTACCAGGTGCGGCTGGTCTCGGCCGGCGTGAGCGTGCGTTTCAGCGTATCCGCGCCGCCGTTGCCGAAGGTTTCGTACAGGCGCGAGATGCCGTTGTGCGTGCCGGCGAGGAACATCAGGTAGCCGGGCGACCAGGTGTCGAAGTCGCCGTGGGTGTAGACGCCGGGCATGTTCAGCTGCTGCATCTGGCCGACGTTGTTCCAGCCGAGCTCAGCCCATTCGTTGGTCAGCAGAGGATCGATCCACGCGTTATAAGGCCCGTCGCCGATGGTGTTGTCGTAGAGAAACGGCTCGGACTCATGCAGATCGTGCAGCACCAGCGCATGCTGACCGAGATAGGTGTTCAGCACGTTGCGCGTCAGCTGCAGCGTCATGCCCATGGCGTCGCGGTTGTTGTCGTGCGCGACGTAGTGGCCCCAGTAGGTAAGCCGCGGATACTGCTCGTTGGGGTGCGCCTTGTGCCACTTGTAGATGTCTACCATGCGGTCGCGCCCATCGACTTCGACGACGGGCGTAATCATCACGATCATGTGCGAGCGGATGTACTTGATGTAGGGCGAGTCGTCCACCGCGAGACGGTAGGCCAGCTCCATCAGCGCGGTGGGCGCGCCGGTTTCGGAGGAGTGGATGGTGCCGGTGATGTAGTAGGTCGGGTAGGAGGCGTCGACCAGCGCCTTGGCTTTGGTGTCGTCCATGGCGATGGTGCGGGGGTCGCCGAGCTGCGCCATGCGGGCGTTATTTTGGGCGTTTCCCTTCAGCAGCGCCTCATCCGCGATCATGGCGGCGATCATCTCGCGGCCCTCCTCCGACTTGCCGATCGACATCACCTTGACCCGCGGCGTGGCGGCGGCGAGCGAGCGAAAATAGGCCGCGACATCCTCCGCGTAGGGCAGCATGTCGGGCGCGCCGGCGATCACGCCCATCGTCTTCTCCGGAGTGGGCACGGTCTTCGACGCGGGCAGATAGTTGACTAGGGGCGATAGGAACTGCGGGTCGGTCGTGTATTCGAGAATCTTCTTCGTGTACGCCTCGTCGACCGGCTGCCTGGGGTCGCGATCGTAGGTGCCGCTGATGGAGGGCGCAGGCGGCTGGTTCTGAGCAGAAAGGTTGAGGAGCGCGCCGAAGAGCAGCAGGCTGGGGGCAGCAAACAGTTTGATCCGCATACCAAACTATAACCCGGCGCAGCCACTTTGTTTATCGAAAGAGTTGGGACGGCGTCATCGGCCGCTGCGGCTTACGGGATTCATACAGGCCCCGCAAAGCTTCGCTCTCGGACTTCTCAGCGGCCGCTTGCAACTTCCTTTGCCGACCGAATCGCCTGTTGAAGCACATCCCATACCTCCTGATACTCGTCATCATCAAGCATCGGCATCTCGTCTTTGCACCGCCAGAACCAAAGCATCTGCATCAGTAAAATTTAGCTCCGGCTCATGTAGATATTCACCGTCGCTTACTCTTGCGAACATCGGGAGCAAGAACAAGACTTGCCAATTGCTAAGCGGCAGGCTTCGGCTTCCAACTCGGAATGAACGGCTGCTTTCCGGCGACTATCACCTTGCCCTGAGCATCGAAATCCACCTTCAGAATCGCCGGCTTCTCGCGAAACGGAGACTGCGTGTCGTTGCCGAAGTAGCTTGTCCACCAGCCGCCGGAGCGGTCCTGAAAGAAGCCCGTGCCGCCGCCGCAGGGCACCGACTCATGCCGCGTGTGGTAGGGGCCGTAGATGGTGTCCGACATGGCAAGACAGGTGGAGTAGCGGCCTTCGTAGTCGTCCGCTGCGCCCAGGTAGTAGCGCCCGTTGGCCTTGAAGAGCACCGCGCCTTCCGTGCCCAGGTCGTTCGAGCCGCGCGGCGTGCAGCGTTCCGCATGGTGCGACGGCGTGTGGTCGGGATCGGCGAGCGTAACGGAGTGAAAGTCCTCCGCCAGGCCTGAAAAATCGTCCTTCAGCGGCGCGATCTTCGTCGCCGACGCGTAAGTGAAGTAGACCTTGCCATCCGTGTCCTGGAACAGCGTCGGATCGATGCCGTTGACGATAGGCTTCTCCGGCGAAAAGGCGTGCACATACGGACCCTCAGGCTTGCCCGTAGTGCTCTTCAGGATGGAGATGCCGGTCGGCGCGATGCTGAGACAGATGAGGTACGTACCCCGTACATAATGAATCTCCGGCGCCCAGATGGCGCGGCAGGGCTTATCGTGCAGCGGCCTCCACGCGCGCTCCCATGTGCCTTCCTTGTCCAGATCCCACACCAGCCCGAGGTACTGCCACTTCACCAGGTCGGGCGACTTCCACAACTCGACGCCGCGGTTATACGTCCAGATGTTTTCGCCGGTCGAGCCCGTCATGTAGAAGTTGCCGTCGCCGCCGCGGCAGACGATGGTATCGCGCACCTGCACATCGATAAGTGGAAGCAGCGCGGGGATCAGCCCCGCCTTCACCGCGGAGCCGGTCGCGTAGTTCTCCCACGGCTGCGTCGGAAAGGGATAGGGATGCTTGCCCGAGTACGCAAGCCCGCCCGAACCCGAGCGCCAACCGCCGTGTCCGCTCTCCGCATCGACCGGAAAGCCCGCTCCGCTGAGGCCGGAGTAGGGGTATGGGTTCTTCGCCGGTTGCGGATATGGCTCCTGCAATCGCAGCATGCGGGGCATCGCGAGTCCCGCGCCCACGGCGGTCATGTTCGCGATCAGGGCTCGGCGGGTGATGGCTGTGTAAGGGTGATTCACGTCAATTCTCCCGGCTCAGGCTCGGGAGAATTCTATTCGCTACGGTCCGAAAAACACAGTGTCTAAAATGAGAAGTCCCATGATCGACGCGGAACATGCGCCGCACATGAGGCATTAGGTGTTTCAGTTTGACATTTGAGATCGGTCCTTCGTCTTCAAGAATTGAATCAACGCACTTCCTGAGCGAAACGGACTGATTAAGGCCACCAGCACAGCCATCATTGCGCCTGCAAGCAGGACCACATCGATCATCGAACTGAACAACCCGTTTAGCGAGATGTGCGGCCACGTCGTCGTTACGAGGTCCCAAAGCATTAGGCCGACCAACGCCGCTGCACTGACTCTGTAGGACTTGATGCCGAGGAGCGCGGCGGGCAGCGCCAGCAGAAATGATACGGCACTCAACATCGGCGCCGATCTAAACACGGTAAAGCCCACATACGACACCAAAGCGGTCAGCAAGAGCGCGAGCAGCCAAAGAGCACAACAGATAGTGAACGCTACCCAGCTCTTCTTTGCCATCAACATGTCAACCTCCGAGGCTAGGGTCGGCTGTAATGGAGTGCGGCGTCAAGCATCCAATTCGGGACGAAACGCTTGCATATGACGTGAAAAGAGTAACCCCATGGTCGACGCCGAAAAGCGCGTCGAACATGGGGCACCCACGGGTCTTTTCTACTATGCGGGCTGGCTGATCTCGCTCAGCCGCTTGGCCAGCAGCTTTTCCAGATCTTCGAGCGCCTTGGAGAAGCCTTCGATGCCTTCCTTCAGCTTGTCGTGCGCCATGCGATCTTCGGCATGCATCTTCTCGAATGTCTCCTTGTCGATGGTCAGCTTCTCAATCTCCATGCCCGCGGCCTTCGACGCATCCAGCTTCTTCGGCAGGTCGCCCTGGGTCGAGTCCAACTCATCGAGCAGCTTGGGCGCAATGGTCAGCAGATCGCATCCCGCAAGCTCGGTGATTTCGCCGATGTTGCGGAAGCTGGCGCCCATGACCACGGTCTTGTAGCCGAACTTCTTGTAGTAGTTGTAGATCGTCGTCACGGAGTGGACGCCGGGGTCGTCCTGCGCGGTGTAGTCCTTGCCCGTATCCTTCTTGTACCAGTCCAGAATGCGGCCGACGAACGGCGAGATCAGCGTGACCTTCGCCTCGGCGCAGGCGATCGCCTGGTGCAGGCCGAAGAGCAGCGTCAGGTTGCAGTGAATGCCTTCCTTTTCGAGGATCTCCGCTGCCTTGATGCCGTTCCAGGTGCTGGCAATCTTGATCAGCACGCGCTCGCGGCCGATGCCCGCCTCGTCGTACTGCCTGATGATGTCGCGAGCCTGCTCCAGCGTCTTGTCGGTGTCGTACGACAGGCGCGCGTCGACCTCCGTAGAGACGCGGCCCGGGACGATGTCCAGAATTTTGCGGCCGAAGGCGACGGCCAGCGTCTTGAAGGCGAGCGCGGCGACGTCCTTGTCGCTGGCGTTCGAACCGGCCTGCTTCTGCGCGGTCTTCAGCACGTCGTCGACGATCGACTGGTACTCGGGCATCTGCGCCGCGGCGGCGATCAGCGACGGATTCGTGGTCGAATCGGTCGGCTTGAACTTCTTGATCGAGTTGATGTCGCCTGAGTCGGCGACGACGGTGGTCATAGTGCGAAGTTGCTCCAACAGCGTCGGCATAGTCTGCTCCTGAATCGTTCTCGCCTTCTATTTTACCAGCCGGAAAAGCCTAACACCGATTTATACCGATTTGTTCTGAGCGAGCCGAAGGCCTTAACGCAGAGAACACAGAGAAAGGCGCAGAGAGAACCGAATATCCCTCCGCGCTTTTCTCCGCACCCTCTGCGTTAAAGTTCTCGCGCCCCAGCCACCAGACCTACTTGACCGGTTCCAGCATCACTTCGATCTCGAGCCGGCGGGTGGTGCCGGTGAAGTCGAGCGTGCCCAGCAACTGCGGCTTGCCGATCGTGACTGAAGTGGACATCTCCATGACGCTCTGGCGGACGATCGGCTCCGAGACGCCGGAGATGACGACAGGTTTCTCGGCGACGCTCGACTCCTCGACCTTGGACTTCAGGCGCCACATGCCGTCCACCTCATCGACCAGAGTCGTGTCGATGTTGATGCCGACGTCCAGATAGGTGAACTGGGTCTGGACGGAGGCGGAGTTGCCTCCCGAGTAAGACCCAGTGGCCACGGGGACCTTGCTTCCGTTCTTGAGCGTCGTGCGGCCTCCTTCGACAACGATAACCGCATAGTGTTGAACGCCGATAGTCTTGGTGCCGTCCATCTCCGTCAGCGTGTAGGTGACGCGGTAGGGTTTTGGGCTGTGGGCAGGGACTGTTGCAGGGGTTTGTGCGGGGGCTGTAGCCAAGGCGAGCGCCAGAACGGATACGGGAAATGCGGAGAAAAGCTTCATCGTATGTCTTCCTTGTGGTTCATGATGGATGGTGCTTGTGCGGCTGCGAGGAAAGCTTCAAAGACCTGTTCGGAGCGGGTCTCCTGTTCGGCGAGGGCGTCGGGATCGAGCGTCGGAGCAGCCTTCGGCTCGCCGCGACGGGCTACCTGGAGCAGCAGCAGCTCCTGCTCGGTAAGCGGCATGGGCGGGGCCGGAAAACTGGCGGTCAGGACATTGCCGGCCGGGATCGGTGCCTCGGCGTTGGCGCGGATCGCCGGGTCGCGTCGGCGTGGCCTTGCCGGAGCGGGTTGCGCGGGCGGCATCGGCATGGTCCGGGGCTGGACGACGGCCTGCGACGGCGGGGGCGCTGGAGCATGTCGAGGCGCCGCCAGCAACGCGATGACTGCGGCCGCTGCAAGCGCGAATCCTCCAACAGCAAACCAGCGGAGCGGCAGTGTCCGAGGCGCGGCGGTACGCTGGTGAACAGCCGCCATGATGCGGCGCTCCATACCTTCAGCAGCCTCCACATCGCGCAGGCCAGCGAACACCTTATCGATCGCTTCGTCGGAATTGTTCATCGCTTTCCTCCTTCCAGCCGCTCCCGCAGCCGGGTTCGTGCACGAAACAGCAAGGCCCGCACAGCCGAATCGCTGCGATCCAGCACCGCCGCCATCTCGGCCGTGCTCAGCTCCTCGACAACCGAGAGCAGCAGCACATGGCGCTCGGCTTTCGGTAACTTCTCTAATTCCCGCAAGACGGCCGCCATACGCTGCGCTTCGTCGACCGCCTTATCGGCCAGCGTGCCGCGTGCGACCAGGTTTTCGGCGAATCCCGCGTCGAACTGATCGGGCCGGATGCGCCGCCGCCGGTCGAGCGCGAGATTCCATGCGATGCGGACCAGCCACACCCGCATGTCGCGCACCTCGGCCAGCGAGCCGCGGCGTTCGAGCACGCGCACGAAGACATCCTGCACCACATCTTCGGCTTCGGCGCGGCTGCGAAGAATCGAATGCGCGACGCGGAAGAGCAGCGGCGAGTATGTTGCGACGAGGGCACCGAGATCCACCTCCGTTGCCGCGATCTCCATCGAAGTCAGTGCCAGGCTCGACGCCATAAGTCCCTTCTAACAGGACAGACGGGCGACCGCCCGATGCGCTCGAAAATTTCTGCGCATCCCCATCTCAAACGATGGAGCCGTTTGAGATGAGGCACCCGGAAGGTATCTCCGGTCATCCAGAGCGTTGCGACTTCGAGCGAGTGAGTTGGAGGTTGTATCCGCAATAATTGGGTGCCCCATGCTCGGCGGCTTCATCGCCGACCATGGGGTTAGTCACCTAATCCTACTCCGCGGCCAGCGTGTTCCTCAGCTGTCCGAGTCCTGCGATCGCCACTTCCACAGTATCGCCCGCCTGCATCGGCCCGACGCCCGCGGGCGTGCCGGTCGGAATCAGATCCCCCGGCTCCAGCGTCGCAAACGCGGAGATGTAACGCAGCAGCTCCGGAATCGGAAAGATGAAGTCGGCCGTCGAGCCGGTCTGGCGCAGCTCGCCGTTCAGACGCGTCGTGACTGTTACAGGCTCGCCGCCGCAGGGGTCGATCTCATCCGAAACGATCGGCCCGGTGGGGCAGAAGGTGTCGAAGCCCTTGCCGCGCGTCCATTGCCCGTCGCTCTTCTGGATATCGCGCGCGGTCACGTCGTTCACCAGCACATAGCCGCGGATGTAGTCGAGCGGGTCCTCGTTGGCGCCCAGATTTCGGCAGCGCCGGCCGATGACGATGGCCAGCTCGCCCTCGAAGTCGATGCGCTTCGACAGCGCCGGCATCAGCACGGTGCCGCCCGGCGCCAGCAGCGAGGA
Organism: uncultured Acidobacteriaceae bacterium; assembly: GCA_964245315.1. Classification (GTDB taxonomy): domain Bacteria; phylum Acidobacteriota; class Terriglobia; order Terriglobales; family Acidobacteriaceae; genus Edaphobacter. Next base: position 35,943 of record CAXTMK010000014.1, read on the forward strand.
AGGCGGCTTCATAAACAGCAGCGGCTCCTTCGGAACCTCGTTGCCCAGTTCGGCGGCGTGGTCGCGGTAGTTGCGGCCTACGCAGACAATCTTCGACGGACGCACCGGCGCGAGCAGCGGAAACGAATCGAGCGGCGCGGGAACGAAGTCGGGCGCGACCGTCGGCAGCGGGTCTTCTTCCGGCGCGGCCATCGGCTTGATCGCCCACAGCACGCCTTCGCGGGTTTCGACGGTGACGTACAGCGGGCCTTCAGGAGCGATGATTTTGGCGTAACGCATCGGCTATTCCTTCGGAGATTTACTTGCGCAGCGTCTCGGTAATCGTGGCGCCGGGCGCACTTTCATTGTGCCGCTGGTCGACTGCGGTGACCCGGTAAGTGTACCGTTCGCCGGGTTGCACCTGCATATCGCGGAACGCGGGCGCTGGGATCGGCTCGGCTGTGATCCGTTCAAAGGCGGCAGACCCGTGACCACGATAGACGTTGTAGCCGAGCATGTCGCGTTCCGGATTTGCGTCCCATGAAAGATCGATCGACGGCGCCTCGCCGAAGCCGCCGCCGGGCACCAGCACCAGGCCGGTGGGCGGTTTGGGCGGAAAGATGTCGTGGAAGGTGAATGTGGCCGGCGGCGATGGCTCGCTGCGCAGCTCCAGCGTGTGGCCGGAGATCGTAACCGTCTGCACACGGTGAGCAATGTAGGTGTAAGTGTTGCCGTCGACGACGCTCGTGTCGAGCATGCCGCCGGGATCTGCGGACGCAGCAGTGTCGGGTCGCAGAACGACTTCGCGCGCAGGGGCTTTCGCATTCGATGAAAGGGGCGTGGCAGGCCTGGGAGCCGACACTTTGGCGACTACCGGTCCCGTTGGTGTCGCATCGAGTTCTCGGTGAAGCTCCATCACCGCCGAGTTTGCGGACCTATACGATACCGGTGGCCATTGCACCAGCGCGGCGTCTCGCCTGGGCGAGATGCTGAGCGTACCCACCTCCGCTGGCGCCGCTCCACCCGCGAAGAAGACCGGCGCCGACGCACCGGCGGAACGCTGAAGTTCGTTGTAGAGTTCGATCCGCACGGCCAGCAGCGCCGGCGGTCCAGCAGCGAGCGAGGGCGCCAGCTTAACGCTAAGCTTGCTGCTCCCGGCAGCAGCCGGAGCCTTCTCTACGGCCTGGCACCCAGGCGTCGACGATGATGGACGGCCCGGCGTAAGCGCGGCGCCTTTCCTTGCGGTTTTTACCGCGCGCCTGGTCGGCGCAGCGGTCGATTCCGTCGGCGATGGAGCGCTTTCGAAGCATACGACCGCCATAATGCCGCCTTTGATCCGCTCGCCGTCGGTTGTCGTCCCCGGCGTGGTCCACGCGAGATCGACGTGGTCGCCGACGCGCTCGGCGGTCAGCTTCTCCGCGAGCCCGGGCAGATGGAGCGACGGCGGCTGCGGCTGTCCGGGGCTGGCGCATCCCACCGCGGCCGCCAGCGCCAGTAAAGCGAACGGGAGCATCGCCATCGCAGGCACAGCCGGAGATCGGGAGGTAGGGAGATGACGCGGAAACATCCACTTCAGGCTAGCATCCGTAAGTCTCGTAGAGCCGGCTCATAGCGGGAGTTCTACGCCGTCCTCCATCCAGACAAACAGTTCGTTTCGTCCCGCGGGCAACTTCGGATGTGTGCATTGCTTCAAATGTTATTGATAGAATGAAAACCATGGATAACGGATCATTAGCTTCGATCTCCGAAAGTGCCACCGACCTTCCTCCGGGTGAGTTGATACCCGACCTTAGCAATCTACAGGTCGATGGCGAGGCTGCCGAGAGCTTCATCGCGGAAAAACGCATCGGTGAACGCATCAAGTATCTGCGTTTGAAGAAGTCGATGGGCCTCGTCGACCTGGGTCGGCATACCGGTTTGTCGGCCAGCTTCCTGTCACAGCTGGAGACGGGCCGCGTGGTCCCGACGCTGCGCAACCTGGCTCGCATTGCGATGGTCTTCTCGAAGGATCTGAGCTACTTCTTCGAGCCGGAACCGGAGACGCTCTTTCGCGTGCATCGCAGCAAGCAGCGCGTGCGCCTGCCGCAGACCGGCGTCGCCGATCCCTCGTACTACTTTGAGAGCCTCGGGTATCTGGTGCCGGATCGTCTGCTGGATCCTTACTTCGCTGAGTTTCTCCCCAACAAACGCGATCGCGAACCGCGTGCGCATCAGCATCTCGGTTGCGAATTCCTTTATCTGCTTACCGGTCAACTCGACGTTCAGCACGGTGAGGTAACTCACCACCTCGATGCCGGCGACACCTGTTATTTCGACGCCAGCACCGTGCACAGCTACGTGTGTACAGGCGACAGCCCGGCAACCGCGCTGATCGTGACGCTGCAGCAGCCGTTGACTCCACAAATCTCGAATCGCTCGAGCGCATTTCTGCCGTCGCGTGCGAAGCCCGTCGGGCCAAACGCCGTCCCCGCGAGGAACGGTCCGGCAGCGTTGACGATGGCAAAGAAGAGCCCGTTGCAGCAGCGCTCGGCGTAACGAATCAGATCGCCGTAGCGACGGGTTTGCCTTTCTCGTTCATGCCGATCGTCGCGGCCGGCATGTGGTGGTCGTGAGTGAATAGCACCATCCAGCGCTCAGGGATGGCCTGTGCCAGAAAACGCTTGCGCTCCGCAATGCAGGTGACGGGGTCGAGATCGTAGCCCATCACCCAGGTCGGATCGAGATGGTGAGAGGTTGGCAGCAGATCTCCGATGTAACAGGCGTGGCGGCCCGCCGATTCGATGTGCACCCCCATCATCTGATCGGTGTGCCCGGCGAAGACCTCGACTGAAACACCGGGTACAATCGCAGGATTCTTCCGGATCGAATCGTTGTCCACGAGCGTCATCTGGCCGGACTCGACCAGCGGATCGTAGTTGACCGAGAGGTAGCTGACGCGGTCGCGATCCAGCTGCAGACGGCCGTGTTCCACCTCGCCGCGATGCGCGAAATAGCGTGCGTTGGGGAAGGTCGGCGTCACCGAGCCATCGGCTTGCAGCGTGGTGTTCCAGCCGCAGTGGTCGAAGTGCAGATGCGTGTTGATGACATGCGTAATCTCCGCGGGCGACACCCCGGCGGCGGCGAGCGACGCCGGCAGCAGCGCCTGGCTCCGATGAATTTCGACCATCTTAGGAGACTGCTTGTTGCCGATTCCGGTTTCGATCAGGACCGTAGCCGCGCCGGTGCGGATGACCACGGAGTTCAGCCCCAGCAGGATGCGATTTTCCACATCGGCCGGCGCGCGCTTCTGCCACAGGGTCTTGGGAACGACGCCGAACATTGCGCCGCCGTCGAGCAGGTAGGTGCCGTCAGTGCAGGAGGTAAGTTCAAAGTCGCCCAGCATGTGGCGGGCGCGAACCAGATCGGCGTCGGTGGGGCGAGCGGCGGGGTGCATGAAGTACAGGGTACAAGGTCTAGGGTGCAGAGCCTGAAATTTCGGGTGAAGGGGCCGAAAGCTCGGGCCGAGCGCTCTCGGAGACGGCGGCGGTCAGCAGTTCGGGGGGGATCTGCGAGGCGGTCGCGGGGATCGGCTCCAGGGCAAGGATGGACGCAAGATCGGCGGCACTGGCGACGGAAGATTGCGGCGACGCTGAAGCCATGGACGCGGCGGCCAGAACAGCGGCGTCCGGCGAAAGCGCCATGCCGTTAGGCTCGCTCGCGACTTCGGTCAGAGCGGAGACAGTCTGGGCGTTCGTCGTCCCCGATGCAATCTGCGCCTGCATCGCCACCATAACCACCGGCGGCGGAGTTGCTGCAGCGGCCTGAGCGGCGGCGGCCTTCGTCTTGGTCTGGAAACATTGCCGGCAAAGGACCGGCCGGCCTTGCGTCGGCTTGAAGGGGACTGTCGTCTGCACGCCGCAATCGGAGCATTCGGTGCGGGTCTCGGTGCGGGAGAGTCCCGCCGCCGCCGGACCGGTGCCGTTAGCTGCCGCGGAGAGGCCGGAGCGCCTCGACTTGCAGGGCTTGCAGCGTTTCGGGTCGTTCTTGAACTGTTTGTCGAAAAAAAACAGCTGCTCGCCGGCGGTGAAGATGAACTCACCGTGGCAGTCGGAACAGGTCAGAATTCGATCTACGAATTGGGCTTCCATATCACTTCTCCCCACAGCGGAAGAGTAGGAGCGCCCTGCTGGCAATCGTTGAGATCGGGCCGCAGAAACGTCGTACTCGTTGTACTCAAAATCTGAAAACAGTGCGTCTAAAACGGCGAAGCCCTGAAAGAGAACGTTTCAAACGAACCTTGATTCCTCCGTCTCGGGTCGCCTGCGGGTCGGGCGAAGCTGTGAGTCGAAGGGAAACTCCGCGCCTGGGGAGAGAAGGCAGAAGAGTACGGGTGCGACCAGAACAACAAGCCGATGGGGAAAAGAGCCCGGCCCAGGTGGGACGGGCTCCAACCCCAAAGGAAACGACGTATCGAAGAGTCGCTAGTCCTGTTCCTTGCGAACCTTCTTGCGATTGCGTTTGCGAGCCAGCGCTTCTTTTACACGCTTTTTCTCGCCGGGCTTAAGATAGAAGGAGTGACGCTTAACCTCTTTGATAATGTCTTCGGTCTGAACTTTGCGCTTGAAGCGGCGCAAGGCATTTTCGAGCGGTTCACCTTCCTGAACTCGAATCTCTGCCAAGGGAAATACACCTCACAATCGGGGCCGGAATGGCTATAAGATCAACGATACGCCAATCAACGCGATAAAGAGCAAAGAAATCCTAGAAAAAGATGCCGCGAAGGCGCATTGGAATGGCTTGTCTGTCGTCTATGCGACATAAGGCGGAAAAATGATCCGAACCTACCAACAATCAACGCCACTTATCCCAAAGAGTTGCTACGTCGATGCAAGCGCGCAGGTTATCGGCGACGTGCAACTCGGCGAACAGGCCAGCGTCTGGATGAACGCCGTCGTACGCGGCGACGTGAACTCCATCCGGATCGGCGCGCGCTCGAACGTGCAGGACTGTGCCGTGCTGCACGGCATGCGCTATCTCTACCCCGTCATCGTAGGGGAGATGGTGACGATCGGCCACAATGCCACGGTGCACGGCTGCGTGATCGAAGATACGGTACTGGTGGGCATCGGCGCCGTCATCCTGAACAACGCGCGCATCGGCGAAGGGTCCATCATCGCTGCCGGAGCAGTCATCCCGGAGCAGGCGGTCATTCCGCCGCACAGCCTGGTCGCGGGAGTGCCCGGCAAGGTGCGGCGGCAGCTCAACGATGACGATCGCGAGATGATTCTGAAGTATGCGCGGAATTACGTCGATTATGTGGCAATCTATTTAAAGGAAACCTGACACCAAGTTATCGGCTACATTGGTAATCGTTCGATTGACCTCCGAGGTCCATCCAGTATGAGAATCGCCCAGGCCCCCCGCTTGCTTTGCCTGCTTTCTGTCCTGACGGTGTGCGCCAGCACATACGGCCAGGCGCCGTCTAGCGCGGCTCCCGCCCCGCCCGATGCTCCGCAGCCCCAAACCAGCCAGAATAAGCAACTTGGGCCTCGTCCGGCGGTGACTCCCGCGCAGGAGGCTGAGGCGCTGCGCATCAGCAAGCTGGCGATCATCAACGGCAAGCCGTACGATCAGCCGTCGACCAAAGACACGCTGATCGACTACGCCAAAGACACCTACCTGCTGCCGGCCATGGCGCGGGATGCCGCGCGCGCCCTCTACGGAGAAGCGGTGGACGGACCGGCGGGATGGGGTCAGGATTTCCCCGGCTTTATGCAGCGATTCGGTTCAGCGTACGCGATCACTGCAATCAACGGGAACGTCCGCCTTGCGATGGAGTTGACGTTCCATGAGGATCTCCGCTACCTGCCGTGCCACGGTTGCAGCGTGAGGCGCAAGATAGGCAACGCGTTCCTATCCGAGGTTACGGCACGGCACGACGTCGATGGTCACCGCTTCTTCACGCTGACGCCGGTGATCGCCGATTTCTCCGGCCCGATCATCGCCCATAGTTACTGGTATCCCAAGGGCTTCAATCCCTTTGGAGGCGTGGTCGCGACCCGCCTGGTGGTCGCGTCGCGGGTCGGACAACACCTGTTTCAGGAGTTTGTCATGGAGCGCCGTCATCACGACCCGAAGATCGACCGCTAGATCTTAGTGAGGCGTCGTAGTTGAAGGCGGCGGTGTCGTTGCCGACGGCGTGACCTTCTCCTGGTCATTGGTGGCCTTATCCTGCTGCTTCAGCGCGTTGGCGGAAGCCTTCTGCGCCTTCGCCGTCTGGTTAGCCGCCTTCTCCTGCGCCTTCTGCTGCTTTTTCTGGTCCTTGATCTGCTGCTTCGTCAGGGGGGTCGTCTGCGTCGTCGTCTGCGTGGTCTGGGTCACCGTGGTTCCGGGCGCCTGCGCGGGTGCGATGCTGCTCAGAGCCAGAACGCCGGCCAGGATCAGTGCGGTACGTGTTGCTGTGAACATGAACACTCCTCTCGATTGCTCACAGTTGGATGCGGTCTGGAACTCGAAGTTGCAGCCGATCACATCTTCCCGGCGAGTCGAAGTCGAGTTCGATAGACTGGATACTTATGTCGACGCTGAAGGCAGTACGAGGCACGCGGGATCTGCTCCCGCCCGAAACAGAGCTTTGGAACAAGGTGGAGGCGACGGCGCGAGCGGTCTTCGCGCGCTATGGATTAGGCGAGATTCGCACGCCAGTGTTTGAGGCGACGGAACTGTTTGCGCGGGGCGTGGGTGAGGAGACGGATATCGTCTCGAAGGAGATGTACACCTGGGAGGATCGCGCCCGCGCCGCCAGTGAAAAAGCGCAGATGCTGACGCTGCGGCCCGAGAATACGGCTGGCGTGGTTCGCGCCTACATCGAGCACAAGCTGGGCGATACGGGCAATCTGCAGAAGCTGTTTTACATCGGGCCGCAGTTCCGGCGCGAGCGTCCGCAGCGGGGGCGCTATCGGCAGTTCTGGCAGATCGGCGTGGAGGTGATCGGGCCGGTCAGCTCGGGCAGCGAAAGCGCCATCCGCGACGCCGAGGTTCTGGAGATGCTGGCGTCCTTGCTCGACGAACTCGGCATCAGGGGCTGGAGGCTGGAGTTGAATTCGGTGGGTTCGAGCACGGATCGGCCGCGCTATCTGGCCGCGTTGCGCGCGGCCCTGGCGCCGGTGAAGCACCGGATGTGCGAGGACAATCAGCGGCGCGCCGAGACCAATCCGCTGCGCGTGCTGGATTCCAAGGCGCCGGAGGATGAGGACATTATCAACGCGCTGCCGAAGATCGCGGATTATCTCGACGACGCAAGCAAAGAGCACTTCAGGCAGGTGCTGGCCGCGCTCGATGCCTCCGGCGTACCGTATAACGTGAACCCGCGGCTGGTGCGCGGGCTGGACTACTATACCCGCACTACGTTCGAATTCACAGTGCCCGACGGAAGCGGCCTGGGCACGCAGAACGCACTGCTCGGCGGCGGACGTTATGACGGATTGAGCGAGATGCTGGGCGGCCCGAAGGCTCCGGGGATTGGATTTGCCATCGGCGAGGATCGACTGATTTTGACGCTGCAGGCACAGGCCTCCGAGAGCGTCGCGAAGAAGCTTGACGCCTACATCGCGCCGCTCGGCGTGGAGCGCAATGCGGCGGCGCTGGCGCTGGCTCGGGAGTTGCGGCGTGCAGGCTTGTCGGTGGAGGTAGGCGATGGCAGCTTCCGCGTGAAGAAGAGCTTCGAGGCGGCGGACAAGGTGGCGCGAAACATCGTGCTGCTG
>CAXTMK010000014.1:43673-53501 GCA_964245315.1 uncultured Acidobacteriaceae bacterium
CTGCTGGGTGAGGACGAGGTCGCAAGCGGCGTCATGACCGTAAAGATTTTCGCGACCGGCGAACAGGTGAAGGTGCACCGCTCGGAACTGGTGGAACGTTTGGAGGCCTGACGGTGTCTATAGCAGGATGCTGCGCAGGACATTCCTCAGTCACGGCATTGCGGCGTTGGCGCTGACGGGTTCTGCTCGGCAGAGCAGCGCCAAACTGGCGCAGGCAGCACACGCGCAGCTTAGCGTGACCACCGGCTACGACCCGAACTACAGCAAGATCGCCTATCCCGATGGAGATGTTCCGCGCACGACCGGCGTTTGTGCGGATGTGATCGTCCGCGCGGGCCGCGATGCGTTGGGGCTGGACCTGCAGCAATTGGTGCATGAGGATATGGCTCGCGACTTTGCGGCCTACCCGCGCGCGTGGGGGATGCAGCATCCGGACTCCAACATCGACCACCGCCGCGTACTCAACCTCGAGGTCTTCTGGAAGCGTGCGGGGGCATCCATCTGGACCTCGACCAGCAAGACGAACGGCGACGATTTTCCCGGCCCGCTCGAAGAAGGCGACCTGCTGACATGGCTGCTCGACGGGCGTCTGCCGCACGTAGGGATGGTAGTGTCAAACGGCTTGCCGGGGGCGCGGATCGTGCATAACATCGGCGGCGGCGTGCAGGAAAATGGGCTGGGGCAGATGCGCGGGCAGCAGGCAAAGGGGCATTTCCGGTGGCCGGTGGGATGAGATTCTGGCTTCACCAGCATCACGGCATTGATAAGAGATCTGTTCTTATCCGCTTTTCCTTTCGATCCGCCTTAAGCCTTGCTCTCCGTCTTCTGCGCCAACAATTGAAGCAGCGCAAGCTCCTCCTTGCGCAGCGCCTGTAGTTGCTTGTCCATCTCCTCCGCCACTTCACTTTCGATCGCGTTCAGCATCGTGCCGCTGAAGTAATGGTCCAGCACCGCGGGATGGATGTAGCACTTGCGGCACACCGACGGCGTATTGCCCAGGCGCGCCGAGACTGTCTTGATCGCCTCGACGACATTCTTCTTCGCCTGCGTCTGCGATTCGAACGGCTCGAACTCGCGCAGCAGCATCGCGGCCAGCACCGTGCCGGCCCAGGTGCGGAAGTCCTTGGCGGTGAAGTGCTCGCCCGTGACCTGGTGCAGGTATGCGTTAACGTCGGTTGAGGCGACCGCGTGGCGTGTGCCGTCTTCATCCAGATACTGAAAGAGTTCGTAGCCCGGCAGGTCGAGGCAGCGCTGGACGATCTTCGCCAGGCGCCGGTTCTGCACGTCGATGGTGTGGTGCTTGCCGCTCTTGCCGGTGAAGTCGAAGGTAATGGTCGCGCCGTCGACAGCGACGTGGCGGTTGCGCATCGTGGTCAGCCCGTAGGAGTGGTTTGCTCTGGCGTACTCCGAGTTGCCGACGCGGATCGAGGTGGTTTCCAGCAGCCGGACGATCGTCGCCAGCACCTTTGGCCGGGGCAGGCCGGGCAGCGCGAGGTCGCGCTCTACCTGGTCGCGAATCTGCGGCAGCGCGTCGCCGAAAAGCAGCATGCGTTCGTATTTGGTTTCGTCGCGAACCTCGCGCCAGCGCGGATGATAGCGGCTCTGCTTGCGCGCCCGGGCATCGCGGCCGGTGGCCTGCAGGTGGCCGTTGGGGTCGGGGCAGATCCAGACCCGCGTCCACGCAGGCGGGATGACTAACGAGCGGATTCGTGCCAATGTTTCCGGATCGTGCACGGGCCGGCGATCGGGGCCGATAAAGCGAAATCCGCCGCGAAACGGCCTGCGCTGGATGCCGGGTTTGGTGTCTGTTACATAATGCAGACCCGCTGCCTTTGCGCTTGCTGCAGGATCCAGTCGGGGATCAAGCACGATTTCTACAGGGGCCCTGCTTCTCTTGCGCTTCGGTTTGGTCGCCAACATGTCAGCTTCGATGCGAGTTCGCGCCACGCGGTACCACCGCGAAGCGTCCGAAGTTCGTACAATAGAAAACATTGTGACTCTCGACTTTTTAGGAACACTGGAACGCACCCACATGTGCGGCGAGCTGCGTGCCAACGACGTGGGTGCCAACGACGCGGGCGAAAACATCGTCATCATGGGCTGGGTCAACCGCCGCCGCGACCACGGCAACCTGATCTTTCTCGACCTGCGCGACCGCACCGGCATCACCCAGGTGGTGCTGGATAAAGAAGCAGCACCCGAGGCGCACGCCAAAGCCGAAGCCGCGCGGCCGGAGTACGTGGTCGCGGTGACGGGCAGGGTGCGCCGCCGCGCCGCAGGCCTCGAAAACCCAAACATGGATACCGGCGAGATCGAAGTGGTCGCGCACGAGCTGCTGCTGCTGAACGACGCCCGGACGCCTCCGTTTTCGCCCGCCGAAGACGCGATCGCGAACGAGGAAGTGCGCCTGAAGTATCGCTACCTCGACCTGCGCCGCACGGAGATGCAGAAGAACTTCCGGCTGCGGCACGAGGTCACGCGCGCCATCCGCAACTACCTCTCGGACGATGGCTTTCTGGAGATCGAGACGCCGTTCATGACGCGCTCGACCCCCGAAGGCGCGCGCGATTACCTGGTGCCCAGCCGCGTCCATGCGGGCCATTTTTACGCGCTGCCGCAGTCGCCGCAGATCTTCAAGCAGATCCTGATGGTGAGCGGATTCGACCGCTACTTCCAGATCGCGCGCTGCTTTCGCGATGAGGATCTGCGCGCCGACCGCCAGCCGGAGTTCACCCAGATCGACCTGGAGACGACCTTTCCGCAGCAGGCGACGATCTTCAAGATCGTTGAAGGCTTTCTGACCGCGGCGTTCCGGACCGCAGGCATCGAGCTGAAACCGCCGTTCGTGCAGATGACCTACGACGAGGCGATTCGCAACTACGGCATCGATAAGCCGGATATGCGTCTGCCGGCGATGGTCAATATGACAGCCATTCTGACGCCGGAGCTGCGCACGAGCCTGAAGGTCGAGCAGGAGTTGCCGGTGCTGGGGTTCGTCATTCCGGCGGCTGGCGTGATGAGCGGAACCCAGAAGCGCGGATTGGTAGACGAAATCCGCAAGTTCTTCGGTGACTGCGGCCTGGACTATCTGGATGTGGCGCGCTTGAAGACCAACGCCGACTACGCGATGCTGGCCGAAGACATCCAGAATGCGTTCGCGGATGCGCTGAACGAGGAGTGGGGCCTGAATCCGGCCGGCGGCGAGGAGTTGATGGTCGTGATTACGCCGAAGCTGGGCACCCCGGCGAAGTGGAATCACGATCCACAGTGGATTTATAAAAAGGTGGGCGGGTTGAGGCTGGAGCTGGCGAAGAAGTACGCCGACAAGCACGGCCGACATACGCAGACCGGCACCGCCGACGACTTCAAATTTTGCTGGGTCACCGACTTCCCCATGTACGAGTGGGACGAGGAAGCGCAGGTGTGGCAGGCCGCGCACCATCCCTTCACCTCGCCGCATGAAGACGACATCAAGTCCGGCCGGCTGGTCACGGATAAAGGTGCCGTACGTGCGCTGGCCTACGACATCGTGCTGAACGGCACGGAGCTTGGGTCGGGATCGATTCGTATCCATCGCAAAGATGTGCAGGCGCAGATCTTCGCGTCGCTGGGCATGGACGCGGAAGAGCAAAAGGCGCGCTTCGGCTTCTTCCTGGATGCGCTGGAGTACGGCACGCCGCCGCATGGGGGCATTGCGCTGGGGCTCGACCGCATCGTCATGATTCTGGCCGGCGCGAGCAGTCTGCGCGAGGTGATCGCCTTCCCCAAAACGGCAAAGGCGATCGATCTGATGGTCGATGCGCCCACGCCGGTCACCGATCAGCAAATGCGCGAGTTGAGTTTGAGAACGGTAACCAGAACCTAGCGCAAGGTACCCTGGCGGCGCTGGTTTTGCGTCAAAGGATGAGCCGCATGATGAAGGAGTGAGTTTGCATCTGACTTGTTTGCATCTGAACCGGAAGCAGGGAATGAGTACGGTGATCCTGGCAGCGCTGGCTCTCGGCAGTGCCGTGCGTGCGCAGGGCCAGGCCGAACCGACCGCGGTGACACATGTCCGCCTCTCCGCATGGGCGGGGGCGACAGCAAACTACACGGGCGTGGAGCTGGCCCGGAACGCCGACATCACGGCGGGCGTGGACATTTCGTTTCCGACCTTGTTCGCGGGCTTCGCGCCGTCGCTGGAAGGACGCGGGATGTACCCGGTCGCAAAGGGAAACCTCGTCAGCCAGGAGAACCTGGTTGGCGGCCTGAAGCTCTCGCGCAGCAAAGACCGCTTCCACGGCTACGGCGACTTCCTGTACGGGCGCGGGCGGCTGGATTACGCGCAGGGTGGATACCCGGACGCGACCAACACCTATCTGGTGCTGTCGAATACGTCGAGCGTGTACTCGCTGGGCGGCGGCGTGGATGTGGACCTGGGGACGCACTTCGGCGTGAAGGGCGATGCGCAATTGCAACGGTACCAATCGCCGATTACGGCTACGGGTGCGCTGTATTCCAAGGTGTTTACGGTCGCGTTTATCTATCGGGTGGGATTTCGCAGGATTCGGTAAGCTACATGTCAGGAGAGATTCGATGGCGATGCCTCCCACGAACAATCCGGCCGAAGATGTCGTAGGTTCGGTCCGGGCTTTTGGCGAGTACGGACCGATGTACGAGGTGACGGGAGTCGCCACACCGTCCGCGAGTGGTGAGGTGATGGTGTCCATCGTCGTGATTCAGAGCGGCGAGACGTTGGATTATGAGTTGGAAGCGGTCCTCGCCGATTGTGAAGTAGACTGAGGAAGACAACGGCTGGTGTTACAACTGAATAAGTACAAAAGTAGCCTCTGAGGTGTAATGATGGCAACCCTGACTCAGTCCGTAGTAATCCCGGTAGGAGCCATCAAGAGCTTCGGCGAATACGGTCCGGAATACCAGATACTTGGACCTGCGCCGGCTGAAAACGGCAAGGCTCGGGTTCGCATCGTTCTCGTCAGAACAGGCGAGGAGACGGACTACGGCCTTGAGGCGGCTCTGGAAGATCCAGAGGCCAGATAATGTTCGCTGTTGCGTTCGATCTTGACACGAAAGACACCGAAGACTCTCATCCGAAGAGCGTGTCTCAGGCCTACGCGGATATCAGGAATACTCTCGCCAACTTCGGCTTTGAGTGGCGTCAGGGAAGCGTCTACACGACCGATCACGAAGACCTCGCCAACCTTACATCGGCAATGATCGCACTCCGAAATCTGCCGTGGTTTTCGAAGTCCGTGCGAGACATTCGTGCATTCCGCGTCGAACAGTGGTCGGACTTTACCGGCTTCATGAAGTCCTAGTTCATCCACCGCTTATCGTTCGGATCCTTGTCATCCGGATCGACATACCGTCCGTTGCTGTCGAAGTGAACTTCGCGGTTCTGCTTGCGCATGTATACCTCGAACTTCTTCGCGGCGTTCCGGCGTTTGCTGCGGTAATACTCGTTGCGGAGTGCGAAGTAGCGCTCGGTCACCGAGAAGCCCAACCCCCGGCGCGGAGCAAAGCGCACATACAGGTAACCCGCCAGTCCGCCGCACAGCGACACCAGCGCGTCGAACCGGTCATACGCCACCAGCACCTTCGCGATGTACAGCAGCACCGAGATGATCACGAGGTAGCGGATCTTCATGCGCAGAACGAACATGAAGAAGATTTCCTGATCGCCGAAGTAGCGGTTGATCGCCACCAGCAGCCCGAAGATGGCGGCCGACTGTCCCGTGATCCCGTCCGCCGGGCTAAGCCCGAAGATGCGCGTGTAGGAGATGAGCGTCGCCAGCAGCGCGCCGCCGACAGCCGAGGTGAAGTAGACCTCGTAGAGGAAACGCGGACCCATGGATGACTCGAGGAAGAAGCCGAGATACCACAGCGCAATCATCGACAGGAAGGTCGAGAGCAGGCCCAGGTTGACGAACGCATAGGTGACCAGCTGCCAGATCTGGCCGCCCGCAACCTGGACCGGCGAGAACCCAAGATGCGCCAGCAGCCACTGCAACAGCCCGGGCGAAACCCACGCCAGAATCGCCAGCACGAAGAACGAGCCGATGTTCCAAAGCATCAACTGGCGCGTGGCACCCGTAAACGGAGGAAGAGAAAGCGTGGTGGAGGAGGTACGAGCCATCGTACCTCTATCATAGTCTTGCTTACTGCGCTGCGGCGGCCGGCGCACGGCCGCGGGCCATCGGCATCGGAACCACCGCCGGGCTGCGATGTCCGGCGGCATCCACCGAGCGCACGCCGAAGATGTAGTTGTCCTTGGAGATCGGCAGGGTCAGGGTAAACGCCGGGCCGGCGGATTTGACGTCCGTCCAGGTGGGCGCGTCGGTCGGCCTCCACAGCACCTCGTACGTGGTGCCCGCGGGTGCGCCCGCGGGAGCCTTCCAGGTGATGATGGAGAAATTGTCACTGGAACCGCCGGGGATGTGGACGTCGGCCGGCTCGCCCGGCGCCGAGGCAAACGTCGCCAGGGCCGCCGCGTTCAGCCGCGCCACGTTGGCGATGTAGGCTTTGTCGATGAACTTCAGGAAGTCGCCGTACTCCACCATGCCCTTGCTGCCGTCGGGCAGTTCGCCCTGCTCGTTGCGCGGCGTCTGGTGCTGATGGTTGAAGTTCTCCTGCCACTCCGTAAAGCGCACGGCGGCGAAGCCCTCGCCGTTGAAGCTGGTGTGATCGCCGCCTCGGCCGAAGCGGTCGCGCCGGAATTCGAGCACCGGGTGGAACGTGGACGCTGATTTCGCTGCCTTGAAGTAGGTCCGGTCCACGTCGGCGATGGCGCGTGCCAGTTCGCGCGAGGCCGAATCCGACTCGTAGCCATAGGTCTGGATCACATGTAGCTGCTCGATCGTCGCGGTCGCCGGCACGCCTTCCGAGAACACGCGCACCGCCGACGTATCCTGCCCGGGTGTGTTATCGCCGCCGACGATATCGTTATTCAGCACGGCTTCGAGATCCCAGCCTTCAGTTTTGGCGAGGTGCGCGAGATGTTTGCTTCCGTTCAGCCCCTGCTCCTCGCCCGCGACCGCGACGAAGACGATGGTCGCCGGAAACTTCAGCTTGGACAGGGCGCGCGCGGCCTCGAGCGAGACGGTGGTGCCCGACGCATCGTCGTTGGCGCCGGGAGCCTCGTCGTGGGTGTTGAAGTTATCGTTGTTGCGCGAGTCGTAGTGGCCGGTTACCAGCACGCGCCGCGCGGCCTGCGCCGGATCTGTGCCTTTGAGCACGGCGTAGATATTCTGCAGCCGCGTATCCCTGGTGATGCGCGAGCCGGCGCCCTTGGCCGCGGGCTCGATGAAGTCGTCGCGCTTCACCTCCAGGCAGCCGCCGCAGGCCTGCGAGATGCGCGTAAACTCCTCGAAGATCCAGTCGGCCGCCGCAGTAATGCCGGTTCCGGGCGGCAGATCGGTATCCATGCTGGACAGCGTGGAGCGATTCCTGAACGACACCAGCTTCACCTCGTCCGCGTAGACACTGTCCGGCGAAATCTGCGCGATCGCCCTGGCAATGGCCGGGTCTAAAGGTGCGACCGGGGCCTGCGCAAACATTAAAGCGCCGGGCGGGACGGCGGCGAGCAGCAACAACGAAGCGTGGCGGGCGTAGTTCCTCATGGTGCGGCGTCCTCGGCGATGCTGGAGAGATGGTTTCCTTCGATCATAACCCGGCGCGATAACAGGCAATTTGCGCTGAGAAAATCCACGCATCTCCCGATTCACGGCAAACTAAATAACGGTGTAGACCGTAAACGTGCAGAGTTTCTCGTAAAGTGAGCGAAGACAGGCGAACCCTTTCGGGGATTTCGTCGTCCTATTGCCCGAACCGGTACGATGCTTTGGAGGTCTGAAGAATGGCAACTATTTGTCCGGAATGCGATCACCCGCTGGATGTCGATGTGGATGAGGTAGACGCAGGCGAAGTCCTGACCTGCGAAGAATGCGGAACCGAACTTGAGATCGTCTCTGTCGACCCCCTGGAGATCGCGCCCGTCGAAGTCGAAGGCTACGACGACGAGGATCTCGTCCGCGACGATGATGAAGACGAGGATGGCTGAAGCCGCCACGCGCGTCGAACTGCGCGGGTTCGGGTTAGTATCTATGGCCGTATACTGGAGGTCATGATGAGTCGCGCCCGTCCGCTTGCCGCCTTTGCTTCTGCCCTCGCGTTTTTGTCGCTGTTCCTTGCTTCACCCATGATGCGTCTCTCCGCCGAGCCTCTGAGCGGCCAGTCCAACGTGCCCGCCCAGCGCGTCGTCCACGGTCGCGTCGAGGACAAGAGCGGAGCCGTTATCAAGGGCGCGGTGGTGTATCTGAAAGATGACCGGTCGTCGCAGGTAAAGAGTGCGATCTCGCTCGATGATGGAACCTTCCGCTTCGTGCAACTCTCGCTGAACAGCGACTATGAGCTTTGGGCGCAGCTTGGCGCGGTCAAGAGCAAGACCAAATCCATCAGTTCGTTCGACAGCAAGAGCGACATCACTCTCGATCTGAAGATCGAGTAGGGGCATCCCCGCCGCGCCGGCTCCGCATCCCACGCGGGCATGAACAACGCTGACAATTCCGGCTCCAGCCGGCGCGATTTCCTTCTCCGCGCATCCACTACCCTGGCCGCATCCGCGCTCGCTCCCGTCGCCGGCGCGCAAGCGACGAAACCCAACCAGCAGGACGATGTCCAGCTCTCGCGGATTCACGCCGCGACCGAGCAGCCGGAGAAGATTCCCGGGCCGTTTGAAGCCGTGCCGCAGCGCACCGGCTTCGCGGTCGTCGGCCTGGGACGGCTGGCATTGGGCGAAATTCTGCCGGCCATGGCGAAGACGAAGTATTGCAAGCCGGTCGCGCTGGTCAGCGGCGACCGCGACAAGGCTCGGAGGATAGCCGCGCAGTACGGCATCAAGGAATCGTCGCTCTACGACTACAGCACCTACGACCAACTGGCGCAGAACCCCGAGGTGCAGGCGATCTACATCGTGCTACCCAACAGCATGCACGCCGAGTTCGTCGTGCGCGGAGCCAAAGCCGGCAAGCACATCCTGTGCGAGAAGCCGATGGCCACTTCCGCGAAGGACTGCGAGCGCATGATCGCTGCCTGCAAGTCGGCCAACGTGAAGCTGATGATCGCCTACCGCAGCCAGTACGAGCCCTACGATCGCGCGCTGATCAAGATGATCCGGGACGGCAAGCTGGGCAAGCTGAAGCAGTTCATCTCCACCAACTCGCAGAATCAAGGCGACCCGACGCAGTGGAGGCTGAAGAAAGCGCTCGCTGGCGGAGGCTGCATGCCGGACGTCGGCGTCTACTGCCTGAACGCCGCGCGCTTTCTTTCGAACGAAGAGCCTTCTGAAGTCTCAGCGACCGTCTATCAGCCGAAGGACGACCCGCGCTTCGCCGAGGTTGAGGCGAGTTGCCAGGTGGTGGCGAAGTTCCCGTCCGGCTTCACCGCCGTCTTCAACTCCGCCTACAACGCGCATAAATCGCAGTTCCTGCGCGTGGAAGGAACCGATGCCTGGGCGGAGCTGAATCCCGCCTTCGCGTATCACGGCATCAGGATGAAGTATGCGCAGTTCCGCGACGGCATGGACACCGCCCACGAGCCGCAGTTGGAAGAAAAAGACCAGTTCGCCGAGGAGATGGACCACTTCGCGTTGTGCGTGCAGCAGAACCTGCAGCCGCACACGCCGGGCGAAGAGGGCCTGCAGGACCAGCGCGTCACCGACGCGATCTATGAATCGGCGCGCACCGGACGGACGGTCAAAATAGCGCCTCCCACGGGGCCGACGCGCGGTCCTGAACCCACCGAGAGCTAGTCACGGCTGTTGCTGCCGAC
>CAXTMK010000015.1:0-53393 GCA_964245315.1 uncultured Acidobacteriaceae bacterium
GATGGATCCCGCGTGAATATCGTGATTCCGCCACTTGCGGTAGATGGCCCACTATTGTCCATCCGCCGATTCGGCAGCTCTCCACTGGTGGCTGAAGACCTCCTGAGGCACAAGGCTTTGACTCCGCACATGCTGGAATTGCTGAGATGCGCCGTCAAGGCAAGGCTTAATATCGTGGTTTCGGGAGGCACCGGCGCCGGCAAGACTACGTTGCTCAACGTTCTTTCCGGCTTCATTTCGCACGACGAACGCATCGTGACGATCGAGGATTCCGCGGAGTTGCAGATCAAGCAGAAGCACGTTGCGCGGCTCGAGTGCAGACCGCCAAACGTGGAAGGGAAGGGCGCCATCCGGCAACGTGAGCTGGTCATCAACGCCCTGCGTATGCGGCCCGATCGCATCATCCTGGGTGAAATCCGAGGCGAAGAGGCGCTGGATATGCTGCAGGCCATGAATACAGGCCACGACGGCTCGATTACAACGGTGCATGCCAACAACCCGCGCGATGCCATTGCGCGTCTGGAGACGATGGCCATGATGGGAAGCGTGGCCCTGCCCGAAAAGGCCATTCGCGCGCAGATCGCGTCGGCCGTCCACCTCATCGTCCAGGCTTCGCGCATGAGCGATGGCAGCCGCAGGATTACACACATCAGCGAGGTGACCGGGACCAGCGGCGAGATAGTCAGCATGCAGGATTTGTTTCTGTTCGAGAAACAGGGCCTTGGACCGGGTGGCAAAGTAAAGGGACGCTTCTTCGCGACGGGCATCGTTCCTAAGTTCGCGGAGAAGTTGAAAGCCGCGGGTATTCCGCTCCCACTCAACCTTTTGGAAGAATCGGTAGAGGTATAACTTATGATTCTCGTTTTTATATTTGTCCTTACACTTGTTCTAAGTGTCTCGGTTGCGCTGTACGCGAGCCGGCAACCAGTCTCGAAGAAGACTATTCAGGCTCGTTTGGCAACCATCAAGGGCAGAGCCGAGCATGATGGCGAGGACCAGATTGAACTGGCCGCCAGGACCACGCCTGGGCTCAGCGATCAACTCACCGAGCGGCTGAAGAACTACCACTTCGGCGAAGGCCTGGAGCGCCTGATCCTGCACGCGGGCAGCAGTATGTCCCTGGGCCAGGTGATGATAGCCGGCGCCGCGGCCGCGCTCGCCGTGTACGTTGTGGCTTATTTGCTGGCGGGATCCATGCTGATTGCTTTGCCGGCCGCCGCTGTAGGTCCTCTCCTGCCGTATTTTCTGCTGCGATTCCAAAAGTCGCGCCGGCTGAAGAAGTTCAACGCAGCACTGCCCGATGCGATCGACCTGATGTCTCGCGCACTTCGCGCTGGACATTCAACGGCTTCATCGATCGAGGTGATCGCGGAGCAATCGCCGAAACCGCTGTCGACGGAGTTTGCGACCTGCTTTCAGCAGCAGAAGTTCGGCATCCCTTTCCGCGATGCTTTGCTGGCCATGGGCGAGCGCGTACCTTCGGACGATCTGCAATTCCTGATTACAGCGGTATTAATTCAAAAGGAAACGGGCGGCGACCTGACCGATATTCTGGATCGCACCACTGCCGTCATTCGCGACCGAATCCGCGTCCAGGGCGAGGTTCGCACGCGCACCGCCCAGGGACGTATGACGGGCTGGATATTAAGCGCACTGCCAATCATCTTACTCGTGGCTACGAATATTATAACTCCCGGCTACTCACATGTTTTGTTCTACGACCCGCTCGGCCAAAAGGTGACGATCGCCGGCGCGGTGTTCATCGGTATCGGGGGCTTTATTATCAGCCGCATCGTCGACATCAAGGTTTGACTTAGATAGTGAGGACTATCCTATGAATCTTTTGTTATATGCTTTGGTCACGGTCACCGGCTTCTGCGGCATGGGGGTGCTGGCATCCGCTGTGCTAAGCCGCACCTCTCGAGTCGCGTCGCGCCGCATCCTGAATATTATTCAGAATCGGCATGTCGCACCGGAGGTGAAAGGGGAGTCGATCGACCTTCGCAAAATGATGTTTCAGGCTGTCGCCTGGCTGCGCGAACGCCTCGGTATGTCCGACAACCCGGATCTGGTGCAGCGCTTCGAAAGGGCTGGACTATTTTCCTCCAGCCACCGCGACCTTTATCTGGCGATCAGAGTTATCGGACCGATCATAACCCTCATCCTGGCATCGTTCATCTCCTACAAAAAATCCTTGTGGATGATGTCTCTGCCGGGCATCGCTTACCTTGCTCCTGACATCCTGCTGCAACGTCTGGTCAAACGCCGTCAGGAGAGGATCAGGCTGAGCGTTCCGGACGCAATCGACTTGCTTGTCATCTGCGTCGACGCCGGACTCGGTCTCGACCAGGCGATGCTCCGGGTTGCGCAGGAGCTGGGAAAAAGGCATCCCGACATTCAGCAGGAACTGCTCCGCATCAACCGTGAACAAAGGGCCGGCAAGTTGAGGATCGAGGCCTGGCAGTCGATGGCAGCCCGCATCAAACTGCCGGAGATCGAGGCTTTCGTCAACATGCTGACGCAAACGGAGCGATTCGGAACTCCGATCGCACGCGCGCTAAGCAACTTCGGCGATGGTATTCGCGAAAAGCGGCGGCAAAGAGCGGAGGAACTGGCCGCGAAGACTACCGTGAAGATCATATTTCCACTGGTGCTTTGTATTTTTCCGAGTGTATTTATTGTGTTGCTGGGACCGCCGGGCATCAGCATCGCTCGGGGATTCGCATCCAGCCCGCCTTAGTCCCTGAAGTTGTACAGCGCAGCTTTTCTCATGCCGCCGCGCCGGCGTGAGGCAGTCCTTCGCCCGCTTTTGGGAACGATTTCAAAAGGATCCGATGATGAAGACTGAAGAGGGCCAGCTCAAGGCGGTCGGATACCCCGGTTTTATCGTAGATCGATCGCAGGTAGTTCTTGATGACCTGCTCAGAATTGTTTAGTTCCAACGCTATATCTTTATTTTTGTAGCCCTGAACGATCAACTCTACAATCTGCAATTCTTTTCTGGAGAGGCGGCTCCGTACGCGTTGACCGATCGAGTCCGCGTCCAACGACGCTGAAGCGCTCTCTGCCGGCTGTTGAACATAGCGAGCGCCGCGAGCGATCGATCGCAGGCACTTGAGCATCTCCTCGCGGCTGACGTCGCGATAGAGAATGCCTTGCACTCCAAGCCGCAAGTAGGGTTGTGGATTCTCAGCCTTCTCCAGCATAGCTATAAGCCGGACCTGGTTCACTCTGGCTCTCTCAATCACCTCGGGAAGACTGGCCTCCATTGAGCCTGCAAACATCACCAATGCTCCTGTCGACACTTCAATGGCTTTGTAGAGGCGCGAAAGTTCATCACATTGGCCTATGATGCTGAAATCTTCCTCAACGGAAAGGAGGCGAGCCGTGCCGGCCCGAAAGACAGGGAAATTATCCGCGATGATAAGTTTATGACTCATATGGCCCATGTGGTGTTTTATCTACTGAGGTAACCAGCGCCCTTGAAAAACATGTCAGCAAGTTTATTCCTGCTGGCGTGGCGTCACTGAATCACAGTAAGTTCATTCTAGACGGCGGTGCTTTGTTGTCCACGCGCTCGTCGGGGAACACCCTACGACTGTTGTTGTATGGACGCTGAAGGGAGCAGTGGGCGAGCATCGTTTGAGAAGGCCTGACTTCCCATGGCTCAGAGGTTGGCAAAACCATAGCGGTAGAGTGAATATTTACTCCGATAAAGCTGCAGTGCAGACCAGGAGTTGGGTCCCTTGAAGAACTTGCATGTCTCCGTGTCCTTGTTTAAGTCCGCTCTCGCCGCCGCGTTAGGCGTTGCCTCGCTTACAGCTGCTTCCAGCCACTCTGCATCTCGACCGGCCCAGACAATATGTCCGGTACTCGCAGCCGGCGCTTTCATGGCGTTCGTGGAGAAGCGTGCGGTCGCCCGGCTGCGGAGGTTTCGAACAGGTGATTTGGAAGCCGGTCTCGATGGCATCACTACGCTGCCGCTGCACTCGGTGGACCCAGCCGGCAGGGCAGAAGGAAGAGCGGGGGTGCTCTCAGGGATTAGTGAACCAGATCCGTATGGTTTGTCTTTAATCGAGAGCACGGCCGTCAGCATGATTGCGACCGACTTATCCGGTCGCATCCTGAAAATGAACTCAGCGGCAAAGCTTCTTACATTGTACGGTGATGAAGATCTGTCCGATCTTCAGCCCATGGTCATGCTGCACGATCCACATGGCATGTGCACGCGGTTTGTTCGCCAGCATGCCGAACCAGTCCCCGCAGCTTCCGCATCCCTCGCGGAACTCGCGGCGCGCAGTCCGCACACTTGTGAATGGACTTATTTGCGCAAGGACGGTGCGAGGATTTGCGTAAGTCTAAGTGTGGGTCCTTTACGCGGCTCCGACGGACACATTGCAGGATATATCGAGACTGCTATCGACCTGACTGAAAACAAGCTGCTTACCGATGCCGTGAAGCAAAAGTCGTTTCACGATCAACTGACCGGACTGCCCAATCGACTACTGTTGCACGACCGTCTGACCCAGGGGATGAAGCGGTGCGATCGATTCAACGAGAAGATGGCCGTATTCATGATCGGGATCGACCACTTCAAGCGAATCAATGAATCCCTGGGCCACTCCGGAGGAGATACCGTCCTCCAGTGTGTCGCAGCGCAACTGAAGTCCGCTGTGCGAGCAACGGACACGGTCGTCCGCTTCGCCGGGGATGTATTTGCAGTATTGATGCCGGATTTTGCGAGCTTCGAAGATGCGGCCCGATGCGCGCAACTGATGCGAGAGATGATTGCCTCTCCCATCATGGTGGAGACGCGACAGATTGTACTTTCCGCCAGTGTTGGATACTGCTTATATCCCGACGCGGCCGAAAGCGCCGACGAGTTCCTTCTGCGGGCGGATTTTGCCATGCAGGCCGCCAAAGCCGCGGACAGGGGGAGCTGTCGCGCCTTTTCCATCGAAATGCATAAGGAGGTGCTTGGCCGGCTTGAGATGGAGAATGAGTTGCGGCAGGCACTGAGCAACGGTGAGTTTGCGATGTACTATCAACCCCAGGTGGAGTGCGAGACGGGGCAAGTCATCGGGATGGAAACGCTTCTGCGTTGGCAGAGCCGGACTCGGGGCCAGGTCTCACCGGCCGACTTTATCCCTGTCGCTGAAGAAGCTGGATTGATGGTTGCGATCGGTGAGTGGGGTCTGCGGCAAGCGTGCAAGGACTGCATGCAATTGCAGCGGGAGGCGGGCAGACGTTTCACCGTTTCGGTGAACCTCTCACCGTTTCAACTCTGCCAGCCGAACCTCCTCTCGGTCATCAGCGAGGCGCTGTTGAACTCTGGCATGCCAGCGGAAGACCTGGAACTGGAAATTACAGAACATGTGTTGATGACGACGAACGCGCCCGCGATCGAGACCTTATTCGCTCTGCGTCAACTAGGGGTAAGAGTCGCGATCGACGACTTCGGCACGGGCTACTCCAGCTTTTCTTACATCCTGCAATATCAGTTCGACCGTCTGAAGATCGACCGCAGCTTCGTATCGAAGGTGACAAGCGAGCCCGGGGCAGCTGCCATCGTTCGAACGATTATTGCAATGGCACACGCACTGAATATCAATGTAGTTGCCGAGGGAGTCGAGACAATGGATCAAAAGAACTTTCTTCTCCGGCGGAAGTGCGACCAGGTACAGGGCTTCCTGTTCTCGAAGGCGGTTCCTGTCAGTGAATTTGCGCATGTTGTGAGACGAATCATTGTCGAGGCTAACAAGCAACAAAGGGTAGCCACTAAGGTAGTGGACGCCGGCCAACCTGGCTTAGAAGAATTCACTCAGGATTTGCGTTGTGTGGAAACCTAGATTCAACAGCTTTGCACTAAGGAGAGTTTTGAGGCGGTAATTGGAGGACAAAAGCGGATACGTGCGGGATGACAAACGAGAGGCGGTCAGCTGGATTTCTAATGAAAGGAGATCGACAGCTACTCGTCTTCGTCGGTGCTCTCCAGCCAATCCCGCCAGGCCTTATCGAAGTAGTAGCTCCGCCACTCTTCCGGGACGTTCCAACGGGCTAAGTACGCCTGCTTCTCTGCCTCGCTTAAAGACTCGTAATAAGGCTTCCACACCAGCAAGAAAAAGGGTTCGCCGGTCTGCCTCCAGAACATATCCCCGGGGCCGTAGCCTGGATACTCTATCCATGGAGGAGGAATCTCAACCCGTTCCGCAGCCATTACTTCTTGCCTCCGAAGATACGTTTGGTCGCCCAATCTGCCCCGAAGAAGCCTGCCGTTCCGAAGATCACCGCCCCGACTGCCCCCGTGACAATCGCTCCTGGGCCAGTCTCGATTCCCAGTGCCGCCCCTGCGGCGCCTCCGATCTCCGCACCTGCCCACGCGCCAGACCAGCCGCCTGCCTGACGAATGCTCTCCTTCGCCAGCGGTACTACAGACTTTTCCCGGTATGACTCCTGCCCGGCCTTGCTCAGGTCATAGACCGAAAAGACCAGGCCGACTCCTTCGACCACCCGCAGGCCCTGGGTGAGTCGCATGGCGGAGGCTCCCTTGATCGCCGCGGCGGGGACCGATCCTTCCAGCAGCACCTCCCGGTCGACGATCAGCGACTTCTGGCGAATCTCCTCGATATACGCCTTGAACTTTGGATCCTTCGCCTTGGCGGAGATGCGATCCAGGTCCCTCGCGATGGCGGATCCGTCGTGCAGCGTCACCCCCGCTGCCTTCAGCTTCGCCACATCGATCCAGAAGGTCTCACCTTCCAGTCGGGGAGAACCCGCCGGAAGATCGCTGGCCGAGATGAACCGGCTCTCATTCATTCCGAGGACATGTCGCCCGATCGGTACCTTGGTATCGCCGGGAAGCCTTGCCGACAGCCCATGAACATCGGGGCGCAAAATACGGGCTGCCTCGTCGCGCGTTAGTGTCTGAACATCCGGCAAACCCACTTTGCGGGTCAGTTTTTTGGTGAGCGGATTGAACTCATCCATCATGAAGAAAAGATGGGCTCGCGCCGGCAGCAGCGGCGTTTTCTTCTCGAAGCTCTGATTGGAGGCACTGGCGTTCGACGGAGTGGTGAGCCCGGAGGTCGCGGGAGGCGCAGGGTGGACCGCGGCAGGCGAACTGCGAAGGACGGGAGAGATGCTATGGGTTCCGGTCACGGGGAGGAACAGTTGCTGTCCCACCAGAAGCCTGTCTGGATGACGCAGCTGGTTCAACGTGGCTATGTCAGGCCAACGATCCGGATCGCTCAGCTGAATCCGTGCGATGCGCCAGAGAGAGTCGCCAGCCTGCACTGTGTACGTCATCCGTCTCTCTCCGTCGTCGCGGTTGCCAGTCGTTTATGGTAGCACTCGCGGCCCGCCTGTTGCGTTGCAGCACGATCAGTTGTGCGGCGGCAGGGTGTCGGCGTCCGCGACTTCCCGCAGGCGTCCGTCCGCGGCGAGCGTTAGCGTGGGCGAGTACCGGCCGAGCAGGCTGCGCCGCCACCACTCGCCCGTGCCGCGCTTTTGGTCCATCGAGGTGAACCAGTATTGCCACAGCACGGTGCGGACGAAGCGTGGCCCATGCTGCGGAAACGGGTTACCGGCAAACAGCCCCAGAACATCGCGATCATTTTTCAGCAGCCGCTCTTGCGTGAGCGGAACGAAGGTGTTCTGCTCCCAGGCTCCCAGGGATGCGAACCATAGATTCCAGTCGAAGCGCGGCTGATACGGTGCGTAGATGCCCGGGCGGTCGCTGAGAGACTGCGGTTTGTAGCGGAAGGGGTAAGGCGTCCAGCGCGCGCCGTCGTCGGATCCCTGGAACTCGATCTCATAGCGGCCGTGGGTCATGACGGCGAATAAGCCATACTGGTTGGCAATGCGGAACGGTTCCAGAACCGCGACCGGTGCCTGCGGGAGTGGGTTGGCGGGCGCAACCATTGCGATCAACTCGACCGTTGTGATGTACCCGACCAGCAGCAGGCAGGGAACGGCAACCGCCAGCTTGAGTCTGCTCAGACTTGAACGAGGCGCCTGCGACGGCGCGACACTCTGTTCCGCTTTCGCCTGATCCAGGCCGGCCGCGTGCCAGCGGCGAGGGATAAGGCGCAGCAACTCGGAATCGGCCAGCAACAGAAAGCCGAGTACGAGCACGATGTAGTTAAGGGAGGCGTAGTTGCCGGTGAGAATGACTCCGACCTCCCAGGGCGTCACGATGAAGAAGCAGATAAGCCGTGCGCGGCGGTTCGCAAAGAGCAGATACACGACCAGAAACTCCATCACCAGTGTGCCGTCCGTCGTGGCGATCTGGAACCAGCGCGGCGCATGCCCCAGGTACCAACCCACCCAGGTGGGCAGCGGGCTGTTCTGGTAGTACTCGTACATGGCGGTGCCGTTGTGCCACTCCGGATCGCCGGACAACCACTTCGCCAACCCCGACTCGAAGTAGATGCGAAACCACTCCCACTGCAGCAGCCACAGGCTCAGACGCGAGGTGGGCCGGGCAACTCCCCATCCGGGCAAGAGGCCGGGCGGAGCGAAGAAGAGGGAGAGGAAGCCTGCTTCCAGCAACATGCTGTCGGACTGGTAGGCGGAAAAATCCTGCGCGGCGGCTACGAAGCTGAGAAAGCATACGAAGCAGATGAGAAGATTGAGCCGCGGCCACAGGTTCAGGAATGCAAGAACAGATGCCGCAAGCCCGAGCCAGATGAGGGCGATCAGCAGATGAGAGTCGGGCGCCAGCCAGAGCAGTGTGGGTGCGAACCAGAACCGGCGCGCGCCGGTAACTTCGGCGACTTGCCTGAGGTAAAGCCCGGCGGGCAGAATGCCGTCCGGTCCGACCAGGCCTTCCACCTGAAAGATGAGCGCGAAGAAGGCGGAAAAGTAGATCCCGGCGAGCGCGCGGACGAACAACCACCGCGCCACCAGCATGTCTCGCGGGCCGGAGACGGGATCGAACACCCAGCGCAACGAAGTGCTCGGCCTTGCCGAGGATTGCGGGGCAAACATAGCAACTTGGAAGCAGACCTGAGGGTAAGCGTTGTGACATCCCGTGGAATGCGGAAACCATGTACAAGTTAACTATGACAACTGTGCTCCAGCCCGTTCGGTTGGGCTTCGCAAACACCTACGCCCGACTGCCGGAGAACTTCTACGCGCGGCTGAATCCGACGCCCGTTGCTGCTCCAAAGCTGGTGAAGCTGAACGTTGCGCTGGCACGAACGCTCGGACTCGATCCCGAAGCTCTTGCCAGTCCGGAGGGCGTCGAAATTCTCTCCGGCAACCGCTTGGCTGAGGGTTCCGAGCCGCTCGCGATCGCATACGCCGGACACCAGTTCGGCCACTTCGTGCCGCAACTCGGCGATGGCCGCGCCAACCTGCTGGGCGAGGTCGCCGGATACGATATCCAGCTCAAAGGCTCTGGCCCGACGCCGTTTTCGCGGCGGGGCGACGGCCGCGCGGCGCTTGGCCCGGTGTTGCGCGAGTACATCCTGAGCGAGGCCATGGCGGCGCTCGGCGTACCCTCCACGCGGGCGCTGGCCGCGGTAACTACGGGCGAAGAGGTCTTTCGCGAGACGGTCCAGCCCGGAGCGGTCTTCACCCGCGTCGCCGCCAGCCATCTGCGCGTCGGCACCTTCCAGTTTTTTGCCGCGCGAGGCGACACCGAAGGCATCCGCACACTCGCCGATTACGCCATCGCGCGGCACTATCCGGAAGCAGCTTCGGCGGATCGCAGGTACCGCGCGCTGCTCGATGGCGTGATCGCCCGCCAGGCCGGTCTGATCGCGCAATGGATGCTGCTCGGCTTCATCCACGGCGTCATGAACACCGACAACATGTCCATCTCGGGCGAGACGATCGACTACGGCCCGTGCGCGTTTATGGAAGCCTACGAGCCGGCCAAGGTCTTCAGCTCCATCGATCGGCTGGGACGCTACGCGTATGAAAACCAACCTGCCGCCGCGCGCTGGAACCTGGTTCGCCTGGCCGAGTCGCTGTTGCCGCTGCTCAACGAGGAAGCGGGCAGCGACGACGCCGGACTGGCATCGGCGCGCGAATCGCTGGAGGCATTCATGCCTCAGTACGAAGCCGCTCGTGCAACCGGGCTCCGCCGCAAGCTGGGACTGGCAACCGAGCGCGAAGGCGATGCCGCGCTCGCCGATGACCTGCTGGAGCGCATGGCGGCGAACCGCGCCGACTTTACCCTCACCTTCCGCCGCCTCTGCGAGGCTGCCGCGACGCCGCACGGCGACCGCGAGGTGCGCATCCTGTTCGCCGATCCTGAGGCATACGATGCGTGGGCCATGGCATGGCACCGCCGTCTGCAACAGGAGCCAGCTTCTTCGGAAGAACGCTCCGCCGACATGCGGCGGGCGAACCCAGCCTTCATCCCGCGCAACCACCGCGTCGCGGAGATGATCGACGCCGCTGTCGAGCGCCAGGATTTGGCACCGTTCGAGCGCTTGCTGGATGTCGTATCGCGCCCCTACGAAGACCGTCCCGAGATGGCGCGTTTCACCACACCGGCGCGGCCGGAGGAGTGCGTCACTCAGACTTTTTGCGGCACCTGAAGCTCGATGCACGGATCATGAGCCTTAAGCTGGACGGCTTTAAGCTTATAGCTCAGGACATTTGTTCTCCTATCGGACGCGCGCAAAGCGTATCCAGTCGAAGTCCGCATAGCCGAGCTCACCGGTCCTTACATCGCCCTCCGCAAAGATGCCGATCTTCGCGCCGATCCACACGCCCGGCTTCGCCTCGAAGCTCTTGCCGAAAGCCGTAAAGCTCGTGCCGTCCAGGCTGTAACTGAACGATGTGGCGCCTTCGCGAACTTCGACGCGCAGATAGACCTCGTTTTGCGCGACGGGAATCTCGGCCGCAACAGCCTCAGCCGCGCCGCCATCCGCCTTCAGGCAGAGGGCCTGCCGCAACACCATGCCCGGCTTCGTCCGCACGATCTCAATCGATCCGTAGTCTTTGCCCAGCATGGTCAGGCCTGCGCGATCGCCCTCGTTTCGGAAGGTAACGTTCAGCTTCACGGTCGCCATGAAGGACGGCCCGGGCGGCTTCGCCAGCAGAACCGCCGGCGTCTCCCACAGGTTGCGCGCGCTTATCGGCGCAGGCACGTCAATCAGCCGCAGCACACCCAGCGCCTGCGATGGAAACCCCCCCGGCGGCTCGGGATTCGCCTGCCACTGCCATTGCAGCCCAGGCTCCGGCGCGTTGAACTCATCGCTGTCCGCAGGCGTCTGCGGCGAGCCCGCATGCAGCGTGTGCGGCTTGCGCCATGTTGCAACAGGCTGCCCGATGCCGTTCACCTGCTCTCCCATCTGCGGCCAGTCGTCGACCCACTTCATCGGCTCCAGATGCACGATGCGGCCCAGCCAGCCGCGATCCTGAAAGTGCAGGAACCAGTCCTCGCCGGTGCCGGTATCGACCCACGCGCCCTGGTGCGGGCCGTTGATCTTGGTCGTGCCCTGCTCCAGCACGCGCCGCCGCTCATACGGACCGAAAATATTGCGCGAGCGCAGCACTACCTGCCATCCGCCCACCACGCCGCCGGCCGGCGCGAAGATGTAATAAAAACCATGCCGCTTGTAGAACTTCGGGCCTTCGAAGGTCGGGTCTTCCTGATGGCCGTCGTAGACGAGCGTGCCGCCGTCGAGCAACTCCGTCCCGTCCGGCTTCATGCGGCTGACGATCGCGACCGTCTTAGCGCCTGCCCGGCTGGCCGCCAACGCACTCACCAGATACGCCTTGCCGTCGTCATCCCATAGCGGGCAGGGATCGATCCAGCCCTTGGCAGCCTTGATGAGCAGCGGCTTCGTCCACGGGCCGGCGGCGGTTTTCGCCCTGGTCATGTAGATCCCGATGTCGGGATCGGGATAAAAGAGGTAAAACTCACCCGCGTGAAAACGAAGGGCGGGCGCCCAGACCCCGTTGCCGTGCTGGTTCACCGCGTAACGCTCGAAGGGAGGCTGGCGCTCGAGCGCATGGCCGATCAGCCGCCAGTTCACCAGGTCGTAGGACTCCAGAATCGGCAGGCCGGGAACCTGATCGAAGCTCGAGGAGACCAGGTAGAACTTGTCGCCGACGCGGATGGCGTCGGGGTCGGAGTAGTCGGCGTTCAGTACAGGATTGGTATAGGTGCCGTTGCCGTTGTCGGGCGACCAGACCGCCGAAACCGGCTTCTGCGCCATGGCGGACAAAGTCGCTAATATCACTACCAATACCGAAAGCCGTCTTCCGTTCACCCCATCCTCCGAAATCCCTTCCAGCTTATTCGAATCCGTGCAATCCTTGCCGATCCGTGGTCGCTTCTTCCGCTCTTGATTGACGACCAATTTAGTCCGCATTAGACTAGACCTTGGACTGAAAGTTGGGAAAGAGCAATGCTGCAGGCATTCATCATCACGCTGCGCGAAGGTGTGGAAGCTTCGCTGATCGTCGGAATCGTCTTTGCCTACCTGTCGAAGATCGAGCGCCACGACCTGAAAAAGACTGTCTTCTGGGCGCTCGGCTCGGCAATTGCGGCCAGCGTTGTGGCGGCGGTCGTCGTCTCTCGTTTCCAGCTCAACTCCGACATCGTCGAAGGCTGGGTGATGCTAGCGGCTGCCGGCTTCGTGGCCAGCATGATCTGGTTCATGAACAAGACCGCCCGCTCGATGAAGGGCGAAATCCAGGCCAAAATCGACAAAGCCATCGGCGGAACGTCGCGGCTCGGGCTCTTCTTCTTCGTCTTCCTGCTGGTGCTGCGCGAGGGCGTCGAGACGGTGCTGATCCTGTCCGCCGTCTCGCTGAACTCGACCGAATTGCTCAGCTTTACCGGAACCATGCTGGGCATCGCGGTCGCGGTCGTCTTCGGGGTCATGTTCATTCGCGGCTCGGTGAAGATCAACCTGCAGCGCTTCTTCCGCGTCACGTCGGTCATCCTCTACTTCGTGACCTTCCAGCTACTGGTCAGCGGTCTGCACGAGCTTTCGGAGAACGGCGTGCTGCCGTCCTCGACCGCCGAGATGCGGTACATCGGTCCCATCGTGCGCAACGATCTGTTCTTCTTCGTGACCATGCTGGCGCTGGCCGCGCTGATGATCCTGATGGAGCAGCGGCGGCGAGCACCTACGCCAGTCGATGCCGCGGCAACTCCCGCCGCGCGCCGCAAGGCCGAGTGGAGCCAGCGCCGCGAGAAGTTCTGGATGACAGCCGTCATCGGCGCCAGCTTCCTGTTCATCTTCCTCTCGACGGCAGAGTTCATCTACGCCGAAAGCTCCACCTCCCTCTCGGCCGCCGCGCCGGTCACGCTGGTCGGCGAGCAGGTGACGGTGCCGACAGCCGAGATCACCGCCGACACGGGCGAATCGAAGCTGCACCGCTACTCCGTCCATGTGGACGATGGCCAGGGCCACTCGCCCGAGGTGCGTTTTCTGCTCTTCAAGAAGCCCGATGGCAACATCGTCTCCGTCGCAGATGCCTGCTCAATCTGCGGGCCGGTCGGCTTCTACATCGGCTCGCAGGGCATTGTGTGCAAGATGTGCGCCAGCCCGCTGAACGCCTCGTCCATGGGCCAGCCCGGGGGCTGCAACCCCATCCCGCTCAAGTCGACGGTCGCGGGCGGCCAGGTCATCATCGCCGCCGCCGACCTGAAGGCCATCGCACCCCGGTTCGAAAAGTGACCGGAATGACGAGGACTCTGGGTGCCTTATGTCTCGATTCTGAGACATGGGATGGACCACCACGAAACTCCCCGGAGGCCGTATGTTCCTCCGCCTCCTGATGGAGTCCTTCCTCCGTCAGCGCCGCCGCAAGACGCTGGCGGGAATTGCCATCCTGCTTGGAACGACGGCCGTCACCGCAATGCTCGCGCTGGCGACAAGCATCGGCGACCGCATCCACCGCGAACTGGCGGTTTACGGGGCCAACATCGTCGTCACGCCCAAGGCGGACACGCTGGACGTCAAGGTTGGCGGAGTCGACCTGAAACCCGCGACCGGCGGAGCGTACCTGAAGGAATCGGATCTCGATAAGCTTCACGGCATCTTTTGGGCCAATAACATCACCGGCGTCAGCCCGGAGTTTGACTTTCCTCCTGGAGGCACACTGATGGCGGAGGGTCAGTTTCACCGTATTCAGGTGCCCGCCGTTGCGATGTGGTTCAATCATCGCTTCGGCGACATGCAAACGGGTGCACCACAGCTTCACCCGTGGTGGAGGGTCGATGGCGCGTACCCAGTCGAGGCATATGTAGCCCCGCACCGTATACCGGTACTCCTGGGGGCTCGCCTTGCAGAAAAGATAAACCGTGGGATAGGCGACGGTATCGGCTACGAACCTCCAGCCGAAATTTCCTACAGGATTTCTCACGGCGACGGGTTCGAGGTTGTTGGCCTATTGCACACTGGCGACGAGACCGAAGACAAGTTGATCGTTCCGCTTGGGACATATGCTGCGGCACAGGGCGATGTTACCCGCGTAGAAATCTCCGCCACAACCCGCCCCGAAGACGCCTTTGCCCGCGTCGATCCCGACACCCTCTCGCCCGCCAAGCGTGACCTCTGGTACTGCCGTCCCTACGCCAATTCCATCGCGTACCAGATTCGGGAGGCGATTCCCGGCTCCGACGCCCAACAAGTCCGGCGCGTGGAGCAGACCGAAGGCACCGTGCTCGAACGCATCTCGGGCCTGATGTGGCTGATCACCGGCGCGGCGCTGCTGGCCGCGGGCTTCGCTGTCTCGGCAGCGACGGCTACGGCGGTGCTCGAACGCCGCGGCGAGATCGGGCTGATGCGCTCGCTTGGGGCTTCGAAAGCGGCTATCGCGACGCTCTTTTATGCTGAATCCGGGCTGCTTGCGGTGGCTACGGGAACGGTCGGGTATCTGGCTGGATCGGCGCTGGCCTGGGCGCTGGGACGGCACATCTTTCCGGCGGATGGAGCGGGGCCGCTGCTGAAATTGGCGCTGCTGCCGATTGTGGTCGCGATGGCGCTGGTGGTGGCCATCGCCGGGTCGACGCCTTCTATCCGCGCGGCGCTCGGGACCGATCCGGCGGCGACGCTGCGAGGCGTAGAGTGAGCGGCGCATCGGCCCATGTCTCAGAGGCGAGACATGGGGCGCCTAAATTCATGCTGGGCAGGATGCTGCGGCGGTCGCTGGTGCATCGGCGGTCGCGGTCGCTGTCGGCGCTGGTGGCGATGACGGTTTCGGCTGGCGTGGCGACGGCGCTGCTGACGCTCTACGCCGACCTCGATGCCAAGCTACACCACGAGTTCCGCAGCTTTGGGGCGAACGTGGTTGTGACTGGAACGGTCGATGCTCAGGCGGCGCAGAAGGCTGCGGGTGCGGATGCGAATGTCGCGCAGTTCGGCTACGCGGTCGCTACGACGGGTCGCGGCACTCCAGTCGTCGTCGCGGGAGTCGACTTTCCTGCCGTGCGCAAGCTGGATTCCTGGTGGCAGGTCGCGAGTTGGCCGACAGGCGGGCGCGATGCTCTGCTGGGCGAGCGCGCCGCTAAGTTTGTGGCCGACGAGCATGCTCTCAAACTTACGTTTGCGGGTAAGTCGGCGACCTTCAACGGCGCGGGCCATGTGAAAACCGGCGGCGATGAGGACTCGCGTATCTATATACCGATGCAGGCGTTTGAGGCGTGGACGCAGGTGGCCCCCTCGGTGCTCGAAGTGCAGGTTTCGGGCGGCGCGGCGAACGTCGAAGCGGCCATTACGCGGTTGAAGACTGCGCTGCCCGGAGCGGATGTCGAGCCGGTGCGGCAGTTGGTCGAAGGCGAGTCCAGCATCGTCGACAAGACGCATGCGCTGATGTTCGGCGCGGTGCTGCTGATCGCGCTGACGGTTGCGGTGTCGGTGCTGGCTACGCTTTCGGCGAGTGTGCTGGAGCGTAGGCGCGACTTCGCGCTAATGAAGGCGCTGGGCGGCAGCGAGATGCAGATGATGGCGCTGTTTCTGCTGGAGACGCTGCTGCTGGCCGCGGGGGGAGTGGTTGCGGGTTTCTGCCTGGGGTCGTTCGCGGCGTGGGTGATCTCGGAGACGAACTTTCATACGGCTGCGCTGCCGCGCTTGCAGGTGCTGCCGGTTGTGCTACTCCTGAATGTGGCCATTGCGGCGGTTGCGGCGCTGTTTCCGGTGCGGGCGCTGCGCGGGCTGGAACCCGCGGCGCTGCTTAAGGGAGAATAGAACGATGGTCGAACTCGTCACCAAACTAGCGAGCGCAGAGCCGAAGATAACGCGGGATGAGTGTGCGGTGATTGCGCTGGACGGCGTCTCGCGCGAATACACCGGCAGAACTGGCGTTGTGCGGGCGCTGGATTCGGCTACGTTCTCGATCGTGGCGGGCGAATGGGTTGCGATTACGGGACCTTCAGGGTCGGGCAAGTCGACGTTGGTGAATATGCTGGGGTGTCTGGACCGGCCGACCTGCGGGACGCTGAAGATCGATGGGACCGATGTTGCGGCCATGAGCGCGAAGGAACTGGACCGGTTTCGCGCGGACAAGATCGGATTTATCTTCCAGCAGTTTCACCTGATTCCGTACCTTACGGCGGTGGAGAACGTGATGCTGGCGCAATACTTCCACTCCATGACGGACGAGGCGGAGGCACGAGCGGCGCTGGCAAAGGTTGGGCTCGCGGACCGCGTATCGCACCTGCCGAGCGAGCTTTCGGGCGGCGAACAGCAGCGCGTGTGCATTGCGCGGGCGCTGATCAATAATCCGCCGATTCTGCTGGCGGACGAGCCGACGGGAAACCTCGATCACGCGAACCAAAAGATTGTGGCGCAGCTGTTGCAGAACCTTCATCGTGCGGGACACACGATCGTGATGGTGACGCATGACCCGGAGATGGCGGGGCTGGCGCAGCGCAGGATCGCGCTTAGTCATGGGCGAGTTTTTTGTCATCCGATAGCGAATGTTGTGCGGTTGAAGTAGGGTACCCTCCCCCCATGCTTTTTTGCGCAAAGTATTCTTAAATAAGTCGTTAGTCTTTATTAACGAATTGGTTAACTGTGCCCTACCCATGGTGCAGCGGCTTTTCGGGGAGGTTTGTGCTCGCGAGCGCAAAAGGGCTTGATTTCTCGACTTTGAGCTACTGAACTGTGAGCTGACAGCCTGGGACGGGGGTCTGAGAGTTGAGTGGCGCGCACATGAGCAAACTCACCTTTGGCAAAAGAGCAGCACAAGCACAAGCGCGACGAAACTTGCGAACACGGTCGAGGTGAAGTTCACAAGATCGTTCCCGAACCAGCCCTTGCGCTCTACAGAGGCCCCGAGGGCACTATCAAAAACCAGCCCTGCTACCCCTCCCGCAAAGCCAGTCAGGACATTATAGGTTTCGAGTCCTACGGGCCAGATTGCCAGCAGTGCCACAAAGGCTGCGCTTGCAACGCCAGCGGCGGTCCCGACTATGCTAACGGCTCCATCCGTACCGGCAGGAACCCGCCTGAAATTTGTCAGGAGGCGGGGCGTTCCACCGAAAGCCTGCCCCATCTCGGAAGAGACGGTGTCGGCTGTCGCCTCACATAGTGCTGCAAGAAACATTCCCGACGAGGCCCAGAGAATGGGCTCGGTCCACGGGCGGGTAATCCAGGGAGTCGGTCCTGCCAGTGGCTCAACGAGTATCCACCAGGGAGTTCCACACACCAGCCCGGCCATGCCCAGATTGGCAATAACCTGCGCCGCACTTCGTCCACGAGGACCTTCCGCAACTCCAAGCCTTATCTTGCGCTGTTTGCCGGCTTTGGTCGCAAGAAACGTAAGGACAAATAAGGCGACCAGCAGAACCAGGCCGGAGCGCCACAACTGGGCGGGTCTGAACTGCCGTGTCATCAGATAGCAAATCAACATGCCGCACAGAACTCCGCCACGAGTCGCGGCCCGCAGTTTCCAGACCAGAAACCCGAACGTCAGACTCACCGCCAATGGAGTCAGCAGTGCGTGGGCTGCATGTGGCCAGGTGTTATGTGGTTCTCCTGGGTAACGCGAAATTACACGTGCGAAAGATAAAATCTCGTCGACCGTCCACCAAAGGGCGCTGCATGTCAGGATTCCACCGACAACCCAAACGAGCAATTGCGATTGCAGCCGATCCCTCTCCCGGGAAATGGTTTTCCGCCACTCACTCATACTCCACCTCTTCGTCTAACCCTAACGACCCACACCAGAACCTTAGGAGCTTGTTGAGATAGACATGCTGCAACTCAGATGGGACGGCCCCGGGGCTAAAGCCCCACGCATTTCATCGGCTTTCTTCGTGGGGCTGAAGCCCCACGCTAATCCCAAAACAGCGAAACCGGACTTATCAACAAGCTCCTCGACAATATGCGGTCGCGACTCTCTGGAATCACCTTTCGCGCTTCACCCACACGGCACCTCAACTCGCCTTGATTTACAATCGACTCTTGAGCATTCTCCACTTTAGCCCCAGGCAGTTTAGAAAAGGCATCACCGCGGGAGCAGTTTTGCATTCAGATCGCACGCCAGCTTCATTCTTCAGCAAGCGCAGCCGCACCGCCTTCGCCGTAGCGACTACTTCTCTCGCGTTTTCCGCCTGCGGTAATAACTACCGCCCCGTGGTGAGCGCGATCAATCCGGTCGGGCCCGCCGGGCAACCGACCAAGTACGCCGTTGCGATCTCGAGCACCGGCGCCACGACACCCGGTCTGGTGACGCTGATCGACTACTCCGGCGACACCATCGTCAATACGTCGCTGATCGGGATCAATCCCCAATATTTTCAGCTGGCCGCCACCGGCTTCGAGGGCTACACCATCAACGGCGACGGCACGCTGACCAGCTTTGCCGTTTCGGCGTCGCTGCTGGCCAGCCAGGTGCTGCAGAGCACGCTGCTGCCGAACTCCTTCTCGGCCACGAACCCCAACCTCAATATCTTTTCCACGTCTTCCACGCTGTACATCTCCGAGAGCGGGCGCAACTCGGTGGCTGAACTGACGGGTCTGCCGCCGGGCATCCAGGAAGAACTGCCGACCGGCGCCAACACCACCTATATCGTCGGAACCAATAGCGCACCCCGGATTTACACGCTGGTGCAGGGAAGCTCACCCTCTACGACGGCGGGTACGGCGGTGCCGATCGAGACGACCAGCAACACCATCGATGCCGCGATTCCGGTGGGCCTGGCACCGACCTTCGGCATTATGACGGCTGACTCGCGCCGCGCCTTCGTCCTGAACAAGGGCTCGAACAGCGTTACGGTGATCAATGCGCAGAATAATGCGCTGGATAACTTCGGCACGGCCGCGGCGCCGGTCAGCACCATCCCGGTGGGAGTCGCGCCCATTTGGGCGGATTTCGCGCCGACGCTCTCGGAACTGCTGGTGGCGAACGCGGGCAACGGAACCACGCCCGGGTCGGTAACGATCATCAGCATCCCGCTCTGCTCGACCACCACCGTGACGACGCATCCGCACTGCGATGCTTCCAACCCGGTCGACGCGGTCGGCTTCGGCCAGGTGGTTGCGAATATTCCGGTGGGCGTGAACCCGGTGATGATCGCCGTGCTGCAGGATGGCTCGCAGGCGTTCGTCGCCAACGCTGGTGTTCTGCCGACTGGTACTTCGCCCGGCATCAACGGCTCGGTGAGCGTGATCAACCTGCAAACCAACACCGTGGTCGCGACTATCCCGGGCGGCGCCAGCACGAACGAGAACGACACCATCGTCCACGGCCATCCCAACTGGATTTCGGTGACGACCGGCACACCTAAGGGTAAGGCCTATGTGACCGCCGGCGACTCGACCGATATCACGATCATTCGAAGCGATATTGACGCTGTGCTTACGCATTTGACACTACAGGGCAATGGCGTGTCGGTGAGGGTGAACCAGCCGTAAGGGCAGGGTTCAGGGTCGAGGGTGTAGGAAGACAGCTGCCAAGATAAGCACCGCAGCGGATGTAGACTCAGGCTATGGAGACGGCAGTCGATACCGCGAGTGAAGGACTAAAGATCGCCGCGCCCTTCGTGATCGAGCAGGACTGGGGCGCGTATACGCCGGAGCAGCATGCCGTCTGGCGCGAGCTGGTCGGCCGCCGCATGCCGCAACTGCGTGAGCACGCCTGCGCCGAGTATCTCGATGGCTTCGAGCAGATTGGCCTGCGCCCGGATCTGCTGCCCGATCTCAATTCGGTGAGCAGCAGACTTGCCCCGCGAACCGGCTGGTCGTCGACGCCGGTCAGCGGATTTCTTCCGGCCGATGCGTTCTTCGAGATGCTGGCGGCGCGCATGTTCCCGACCACCACCTGGCTGCGCTCACGCGAGTCGATGGACTACACGCCCGAGCCGGATATCTTTCATGACGTCTTCGGCCATGTGCCGATGCACGCGCACCCGGTGTTCGCGGATTTTCTGGAGCACTACGGCAAGGTCTGCGCCGCGGTCATCGACAGTCCCGAGGCGCTGGAGCGGCTGGGCCGGCTCTTCTGGTTTACGGTGGAGTTTGGGCTGATTCGCCAGCAGGGCGAGATCAAGGTCTACGGCAGCGGGCTGATCAGCTCGCACGGCGAATGCACGCGGGTGCTGGCGGGCGGGTGCGAGGTTCGGGACTTCGACCTAAAAGCGGTGATGAACCAGCCCATGCAGACCAGCGAGATGCAGCCGGTGCTGTACGCGGTCGAGTCGTTTGAAGAGATTTATGAGGCGGCTAAGGCGGCTGAGGCGATGTTCGCCAGGAGTGGGCTACAGGGATGACCGCTTTGAAGGGGCCGGGATTCTAAGTCCGTCGCCAATGGATTACCAGAAGCCGTCGCTGTTCTCCGGGACACACTGAGGACCCAGGACTGTTGATCCTGGTTTGGTCACGGGATCGCGCACAGCCATGACGTTACCATTCATCACGTCCGGGACCACGCGATGGCGATGCACCCGAAGTGCACATCGCCGCTGAGGATGTGAGCTGTGCGGCGCGGACATATTTCAACCGAGCCATGCCGCCCGGCCGGGAAGAGGCAATCGCATAGCCATCTTCAAACGCAGGGTCGAGGCGAAAGTTCATCCGCGACGCAGCAATCAGCAGCCTGAGGAGGCCTTTGAGGGGCACCACGGGCGACGAGGCGGTCTCGCAGTGGGCGATCAACCTTGATTACAACAACCGAGCTCGTTCGCAGATACAGGTTGGTCGACATGAAGTAGCGGATTATGTCATGGACGCCGAATTGCCAGACCATTTCGATTGACCATGGTTCGTTAAGAAGAGTAAAGCTTCGGTGGGTAGTTTTTATCAGGGCGCGATCTATGGTATTGCGGTCCCGCAATTTGCAGGACAGTGCTGACCGCGGGCAACAGTCCGGGCAGTCAGGTGCGTCTGCCTGGCCTCCCTAAGCGCAGGAGCCGCAGCGCAGAAGAAAGGTAAAGGACGCAACAATGCCGTTGTTCAAGAACCTGTCCCGCCGGGCGTTCCTTTCCACCTCAGGTGCCGCTGCGGCGAACTCGATCGTCGCCCGTATCACTCCGTTCGCGCAAGTGGAAACGCAGCAGCGCACACATGACTCCCTGAAACCCATTCCCCCACCATTGGCCGTACCGCCAGGCATAAAGCCGATCTTCAAGGGCGAAACTGCCCGCCCATTGCGCTACACGCCGGTTGACCGCGATTTCGTCATCGTCAATGGTGGAGAGTTTTTCAACCGTCCGCTCTACGGGCGCAACAACGACTTCCGAGTGGATGCGGGCGATCGGCCGGAGTTCTCCATGTATCTTCCGGGCCATGGCGGCAACCTGAAATTCGGCATCGTCAGCGCGGCGGGTGCGAAGTGGGCGGCAGACTGCGAGCAGGTTGTCTCGCGATATCGCGCGGGGAGGATGATTTACGAATTCAAGGACCGGCTGCTCGGGCAGGGATCGCTACAGATGGAGGTACTCTCGGATACTGCAGGACTTTTAGTCAAGGTAATCTTCAAGGGAGCACCAAAGAGAGCGCGCATTACCTGGGCCTACGCCGGAGCGGATGGCCGCAAGGGAAGCCGATCCGGGGACATCGGCTGTGAGTCGGTGCCCGTGTCTCGCTTCTTCCAGGTCGGCCCACAGGATTGCGCCGATAACCTCTATTCAACCCAGACATACCTGCCCAGCAGCGGCAATCCGCTACCCGCAAGCCGTTTGCACAGTCCTGCTGGAGATGTGCTGTTGGTGTTTCCCGCGGGTTCTCATCTGGCCGTGGCCGGCTTCGAGTCGTGGTCCTCTAAACCCGTAGGGCAACCCACCGGCGGCGATGCAGCGCCGCACCTGCCGATGCTCACCGGCGCGGTTGAGGTGGATGGCTCTCCTCTCTATGTAGCGGTGTGGCGATCGGGCGCCAGGGACGAAGAAAATAAAGCTGATCCCGCGGCACAATTTGAGAGACGCAGCGTGGAACTTGCCCGGCTGGCGGACACGCTTT
Source organism: uncultured Acidobacteriaceae bacterium (assembly GCA_964245315.1). Taxonomy (GTDB): domain Bacteria; phylum Acidobacteriota; class Terriglobia; order Terriglobales; family Acidobacteriaceae; genus Edaphobacter. The sequence continues at coordinate 22,377 of CAXTMK010000015.1, forward strand.
GGTCGGATACGCCAGACCCCTACATCGATGCGGCGGCCGCTGCATTCGGGCCTCCGGCAGACTTTCTGTGGGACGCGGGCGCGGGCTGCGTGATGCACGGCGACGTTGCCTGGCGGGCACGGCTGGCGGGATGGCGGGGGCCGTATCATCTGGATGCACTGGGCAACCATGCGCGTGCGGTCGAGAACTTTCGCCACTGGATCGCCTTGCAGAACGTCTCGCCCGTCGCCACAGCGGACCCTGCGGTTGGGCCGGCCGACCCTAATACGCACCTTGCTCGCAAGGAGGGCATGCTGCATTCGAATGGAGACGTATCGCGGAACCATTACGACATGAACATGGTCTTCTTCGACGCGGTGCTGCGGCACCTCCGCTGGACTGGCGATTTGGATTTCGCGAAGGAGGTCTGGCCGGCAATCGAAAGGCAGATGGCCTGGGAGCGCCGTTTGTTCCGCCGCACCTACACTGCCGCGGACGGCTCGCAGCTTCCGATCTACGAGGCTTACGCGGCGATCTGGGCGAGCGATAATCTGCAATATACCGGTGGAGGAACTGCCCACTCCTCGGCTTATAACATCTTCCTGTTTCGCACGGCGGGGCAACTCGCCCGGCTGCTGCATTATGACCCCGCACCGTATGAGCAGGAGGCGGAACTGATTCACCGCGGGATGCAGGAGCTGCTCTGGCTACCGGAACAGGGCGCCTACGCGGAGTCCAAAGATCTCTACGGGCCGCAGACGGCATACAGCAATCCCGCGGTGTGGACGGTGTATCACACGATCGACAGCGAGGTGCCAACGCCGCGGCAGGCCTGGCAGATGGTGGCGGAGCGAGTGGCTGTTCTCGGGCGTATCCCGGTACACGGAGAGGGCGTTCCGGCTGGGCCATGGTATTTGCTCTCCTGCTCCAACTGGATGCCGTACATGTGGTCGCTGACGCTGATTGTGCTGGCGGAGAACACCCACATGGCGCTCGCGATGTGGCAGGCCGGGATGCGTGACGAGGCATTCGCGCTGTTCAAGGGCAATGTGCTGGATTCGATGTTCATGGGACTCTGCCCGGGCGACTTCCATATGGCCTCGGCACTCGATCCGCATCGGAAAGAGTCGCAGCGCGACTTTGGTGACCCCATCGGCATTACTTCGCGCGCTTACGTGGAGGGCTTGTTTGGGATTCAGCCCAATCTGATTGCGGGTGAGATCCGATTGAGACCCGGCTTCCCGCGCGACTGGAATCGGGCATCGCTGAAGCACAGGGATATCAACTTCGCATGGCATCGCGACGGATTAGCCGAGACATACGATATTACCAGCCGGTTTCCGAAGGCTATACCTGTTGTGCTTCTCCAGCCGGCGCGAACCACGCGTCTGCCGGCAGTGACGTGCAACGGAGCGCATGTGGAGTGCAGCTTCGATACGGAGGCAGTCGGATCCCCTATGCTGAGGGTGAAGCTGCCGCCTGCAAGTTCGTACAAGGTCAGCCTGCATTGGACTGGCGGGGAACCGGCTGCGCTGCCTGCCTTGCGCACCTTGCGAATGGGCGAAGAGTTGCAGCTGCCGTCCGGCGTCGCGCTCTCGCAGATCGACGATCCGCAACGTGCTCTCGTCGATGGACGCACCGCACGGGCCGGCTTTCACACGGTCTTTGCAAAGATGAAGCAGGGAGAGTGTCAGTGGTCGATGCCGATCTCCTTCGATGTAAAGGCGCCGACCGGCTTCGCTGCGGTTCCGAACCTGAACGCCGGAGCCCGCGCCGAGCCAGTCGACCTGACGCCTGTGCTGAAACATCAGATCACTGAGATGTTTGGCCGTCCCTATGCCGAGCCGCGATCCCCGTTCTGCTCGCTTTCAGTCCCGGACACGCTGATGGGCGGGTGGTCAGGCTTCAGCAAGACAATGCGAGTCGACGACGCGGGACTGCGCGGCGCGGGAGGAATGCTGAAGACCGCCATTGGCGTCCCGTTCCAAACGCCGACCGGTCAGTCGCCGAATTGCGTTCTCCTGTCGTACTTCAAGCCATATGAACCGTCCATCTCCGTGCCGCTGACCGGGAACGCGTTAGGCCTGTATCTGTTGCTGACCGGCACGACGCTTCCGCAGTTGAGCCGGATTGAGAATGCGCTGGCCACGGTAACGTACGCGGATGGCTCGGTCGCGTCTTTGTCTCTCCGCAATCCGGAGACATGGTGGCCGATCGATCAGGACTACATATCGACGACTACATGTTTGCCATGGACGCGCCGCTGCCTCCGCGTGTGGACCTGGCCACGGGACGGACGCGTGTTTTGGAGATTGCGACGTTTAAGGGCAAAGGCGGGGATGTGGAAGGAGGCGCGGCCACCATTGTGCATCTTGCGCTCGATCCAGCCAGAAGCCTCGCGAGCCTGAAGGTTGAGGTTTTGCTCTACCCGATGGTGGCGGCTCTGCTGGCAGCCACACTGGTGCGGCCCGTATAGTGCGGAAGGTCGACATAGACGATAAATGCAGGTTGTAAGTCCGGACTTTATGTGGTCCTCTTCAAGTATTTACACCTGTAACTCCGGCGCTCCATTAGCAATTACTGGTAGCGGCTGCCCCTCCGACCGGGCAGGGCACCTGCATGCCAGGCTACAGGCCCGGATACACAAAGAATCCACGTATTCGCGGCGGTTGGGTCAAAGGCGTTACCGCGGCGAGTGCAGGGACTCACCCCTACATCGACGCAACTGCTTTCGTCATTCCGACTACCTACCAGATCGGCAACCTGGCGCGTACTGCACCTACAATCTGTTCGGCCCATCTAAATTCGATATGGATGCTGGATTGAGCAGGAGGTTCGAAATCGCGGAGGGTGTGACCTTCATTTTAGATGCTACTTCTACCAACGTCTTCAACAATGTCATATTTGAGGTAGGTGGCTTGGCAGCCAATGGGATACGACTGTGGGCGGAATCACTGCGCCCAGCAATGCGTCGACCTTCGGTGTCGTCAGCATTCAAACGAATGCCTCCAGGGATTTTCCGGTCCTCGAGGAGGATCTTATTCTAATTCCGCGCCGGTCATCTCCAATATGCGCCGATCTCCTCGAGAGATCGACCCTTTGTTTCGGGCAGCGCACGCCATACAAATCCAATTTCCGCAAAGCAAAAACATGCATAGAGGAGGAAAGGAAAGCTATGACCGAAGTGGCGGATAAGGCGCTGGTTTTCATCAAGCATGGGAAAGGTCTGTGATACCGCGAAGTTGGCGAGCCATAGCGCGGTGGTACTCAGCGCCATCGCGCGCGCACGCAGGCTCGCTGGAAAGATCTCCGCCAGCACTATCCAGGTAACCGGACCGACTGAGAAGGCGAAGCAGCCAATGTAAACGATAATAATGAAGAGTAAACCTGTTGATGAACTACTCCGGAGCATCGCCCAGCCCATTGCAAGCAGGCAAGCGCCCATCCCCCCGCATCCGATGAGCAGCAACGGCTTGCGCCCGGCACGATCGACAAACAGCATAGCCAGAATGGTGAAAGCGACGTTGACAACACCCAGAAGCACGGTCTGAAAGAGTGCAGCGTCGCCAGAGTGGGTGACCCGGGCGAAGATGGATGGGGCGTAGTAGAGAAAGACGTTAATTCCTGTGACTTGTTGGAATATTGCAAGGACAACGCCGAATAGCAGTACGCGCCGATGATTGGTGCCAGGAGTGGGAGCCGTGCTTTCGGCTTTGAGTATCTCTTCCAGAGCTTCTGTTCCGGTGCGTGCGGCGATCTGCTCGGCTTCGGCATGACGTCCACGCATCAAGAGAAATCGCGGGGTTTCGGGTACCAGGAACAGCAAAAGCAGCAGCAGTGTCGATGGCACGACACCCGAGGCGAACATCCAGCGCCAACCCTCGCTTTCATTCCATGCCAGTGTCCCGCTGCTATGAATCCTGTAATTCACCAGGTAAATGATCAGCATGCCGAAGACGATCGCCAGTTGATTCAGGCCGACCATACGGCCCCGCCACCTCGCCGGCGAAGCTTCTCCGATGTAAAGCGGACTAGCGACCGAAGCGGCGCCGATGCCGATGCCCCCGACGATTCGGAAGACGATAAACAACGTGAAGCTGGGCACAATCGCCGTGCCAATCGCGGAGATCAGGAAACATGCGCCCGCGAACACGAGCATGCTACGCCGGCCGAAGCGGTCACTCCCCGGCCCCGCAACAGCGGCACCAAAACAGAACCGGTGAGCGCTGAACTGGCAGCCCAGCCCTCTGCCGCGGCAGACAGATGGAAGTGCGCTTGCAGCAGGCCAATAGCCCCGGAGATGACTGCCGTATCGTAGCCGAACAGGAGCCCTCCCAATGCTGCCACGCCTGTGATCAGCGACAGGTAGGCAGTTCCGGAGAAGCGTGGCTGAACGAACCGTGACACGGCACTTTCTTCAGAGGTCATAGCGGCAAAGCAGATGATGCTCCTCACACAATGCGATTGGCCATAGCTGCAAGACCAAGAGTTATATCTGCAGTGAATCCTGGATCTGGTTTGACCGAACTTGCTCCCGATAGCAGACAGGAAATCAGGTTCTCCCTTCGTCATTGTGTTGCCAGAGCCGTCCTCGCCATTGCTTCGGGCTGGTACCCATGCTTTGCTTGAACTTGCGAGAGAAGTGAAACTGGTTCGTAAAACCCGATTGGACGGCTACCTCGGCTACCGAAAACCCCGTATGCAGCAGCAAATCCGAGGCTACCTCCAGCCTTTTGTTGTATAGAAGTGTCATCGGAGTGGGCATTTCGGCGTGGCGGCAAAGCTTCAGCAGGTGCTGGCGCGAGACGCTTGCCGCCCGAGCGATGTCGTTTAATGTCAGTGAGTGCGCGTAGGCTTCGCTGATAAAACGTTCCATGCGCCACAGTGCGGAGTCTCTGGCGTGTGAGCTACCGCCTTCCGCAACGGCCGAGGTGAAGGCGAGCAGGACGGAGAGCGCCAGGGATTCGTAGAACTTCACCTGAAGACTGCTGATCGGTGTATTGCGTAGCGCCGATCCGCGGGCGAGGTCAAGCAGCTTCGCCATACGTCCTATGAAAGGAAACGGGCCTGGATGCAGAGCGAACTCCTGCTTCAATTCCTCGCTTGCCGCTGAAGCATCAAGCGCGATCCAGGTGTGCCGCGTCTCGCGGTCGGCTGCGAAGACGAAACGTTCGTTGTGACCGGGAGAGAGGAGGATTGCGTGCTGTTCAGGCACGACGATCTGCTTGCCATCGAGCGTGAGAATCAATGACCCGCCATGGAGAACAACCAGTTGAAAGTCGCTCTGGCGCCGGGGGCCAAAGCTTCCTCCTTTGCCATACAGCACATCACCGATCACGACGTGGCCGTATCTGCTACGCTCAAAGGTTTTCGTCAGACGTTTTGGCTGCATTTGAACCTCTTGCACACTCCTCCGGGATATGTATTGAACGAAACGGGGCAGCATCCAAGTGAGGTCGTTACCAGCACATCGGAGCGCCTCCCGTCACTGCGCTCGGGTTATGTGCCTTCTTCCCTGCGACGCGGAGCATCCTCGCGAGCAGTGACTTGCCAGGCGTGGATGAATGCTTTGCTTCACAGCAGACATAATAATTGTCTTGATAGGCATGGTCTACACCGCTCTCAGAGGCAGACACTTCTGGAGTAGTGGTGGAGTGACAGCGATGATTTCCGAAACCAGCACGGCTCCGGGCCAGACTCCTGCACCCGACTACAGCTTAATCGGTATAAATGGAAAGCTGGCCATCGAAAATGGTCTGGCCGAGGCGGACTGGTACCAGTGCGCGGTGCCGCGCAAGGTTATGCGTTCGCTGCTGGAGCGACGGGACGGCCCGGCGTTGCGCAATACAGCGTTGTGGCTTCTGCTGATCCTTGGTTTGGCCGCGGCGACGTGCCTTTTATGGGGTTCGCCGTGGGCCGCGCTGCCGTACTTCCTATACGCGACCTTATACGCATCGACTTCGGACTCTCGCTGGCATGAGGCGGGACACGGCACGGCGTTCCGCACGGACTGGATGAACGTGGCGCTGTATGAGCTGGCATCCTTTATGGTGATGCGCGAGTCGACGGTCTGGCGCTGGAGCCATACGCGCCACCACAGCGACACGATTATCGTAGGACGCGACCCGGAGATCGCGGTGCCAAGACCAGCCAGCATCGGGGAGATGATCCTGGCGATGTTCAATTTAGGCTTTTATCCGAAATATTTCTCGCACATCGTGACGCATGCATTCGGCCGCAGGTCAGCGGAGGAACAAACCTTTATTCCGGAGACGGAGTTCAGCAAGGTAATGGTTCGTGCCCGCATCTATGTGGCCATCTATGCGTCGGTGATCGCGTTTGCGGTCTCGAGGCGCAGCCTGCTGCCTGTGATGCTGGTTGGATTGCCAAACCTGTTCGGCACCTGGCTGATGGTGGTATACGGCTTTACCCAGCACGCCGGGCTGGCGGAGAACGTGCTTGACCACCGTTTGAACTGTCGCACGGTCCTGATGAATCCTGTCAACCGCTTCCTTTACTGGAACATGAACTTCCACATCGAGCACCACATGTTTCCTCTGGTGCCGTATCACGCGCTTCCACGCCTGCACGAGGCTATCAGGGAAGACTGCCCGCCGCCTTATCCGAGCCTCTGGAGCGCGTGGTCGGAGATTCTGCCCGCCGTCCTGCGACAGCGCACGGATCCGGCTTATCATGTAAAGCGCAGCTTGCCTGAGCGTCGCACCCGCTCTGAGCAGGGCGCCTATACTTCTTACGGCACGCCTGATACGGAGGGCTGGGTGCCGGTGTGTTCGCCATCGGAGCTTGCGCCCGCCGATGTGATTCGTTTCGACTACGGCCGTAAGACGTTTGCACTCTATCGCGACGCAGGATGCACGCTCTATGCCACCGACGGCATCTGCACACACGGCAACGTGCATCTTGCCGATGGCCTGGTGAAGGGCGGCATGATTGAGTGCCCGAAGCATAATGGCCGCTTTCATCTTGCTGATGGCTCGGCCGCGCGGGCGCCTGTTTGCCGCAGACTGGCGACCTATCCAGTTGAAGAGCGCAACGGCCTGCTGCAAATCAATGTCATGAATCCCAGCGGTGCAGGCGCCCGGTCGCAGCGAAGCTACACGTTGCGAGTAGTGAGCAATCGCAATGTCGCGACCTTCATCAAGGAGCTGGTGCTGGAACCGGCGGATTCGGCTTCGGAGAACATCGAGTTCCATCCCGGAGACTATCTGCAGGTCGATATCCCGGCCTATGAAACCATCCGCTTTCGCGACTTCGATGTGCAGGAGCCCTTCCACACGGTATGGAAGAATCAGCACGTCTATGATTTGGTGGCTCATAACCCGAGTGGTGGACAGCGCAACAATTATTCGCTGGCCAGCAACCGTCATACCGAAGGCACGCTGCGGTTCAACGTACGCATCGCAACCCCACCGCCGGGCCAGCACTGCGCGTCGGGGATCGGTTCCAGCTACATCTTCAGCCTTAAGCCGGGCGATACGGTGACGGCTCTAGGACCATTTGGCGACTTCCACATCAAGCCTACGCAGCGCGAGATGGTTTATATCGGCGGCGGGGCGGGCATGGCTCCTCTGCGGGCGCACCTTTCTCATCTTTTGGAAACCGAGAACACCGCTCGGCGGGTAAGCTTCTGGTATGGAGCGCGCTCTCGGCAGGAGGTCTTCTACGACGATTACTTCGAACAGCTTGCGGCGCAGCACCGCAACTTCAGCTTCCACCTGGCACTTTCCTCTCCTCAGCCGGAAGACGGATGGGCAGGGCATCGGGGCTTCATCCATGACGTGTTGATGGCCAGGTACCTCGTCGAGCACGGGAATCCGGGGGCGGCTGAGTACTATTTATGCGGGCCTCCCATGATGATCAAAGCATGCACGAGAATGCTTGCCGAGCTGGGCGTGCCGGCAGGACAGATCGCCTATGACGAGTTTTAGGAGAATTCCCGGCAGCTATGGAGGATCTATAAAGCGATCGATCGACGATTCAAGGCGGAGAGTTCTAAAGCTTGGTGGAGTCGCTGTGCCGGCTCTGCTGCATCCGCCCACACTCTTGTCTCAAAGTGCTGGAGCTGTGCACGCGCCGACCGTGTCCAGGAACTATCTCGGCAAGCAGACCCGTCTGAGCATCGCCATGTGGGATTTTTCCTGGCTGCGCGGCAGCGGGCCGGGCGGAGCGTACGAGAATCTGGAGCAACGCGTCGCCGAAGCTGCGGAGCGTGGTTACAACGCCCTGCGTGTGGACTGTTTCCCCTCGCGTATGCTGGAGTCCAGTTCCACGTTTGGGAAGAATTGGACCGCCGGAAAGGATCTTCCCGCGTGGGGAATGATAACCGCTACCTTTACCTGCAATGTGAGAGAGCGCGTTCGCCTGTTAGCGGACCTTTGCCGCAAGCATGGGATCTGGCTCGGCCTCGACAGTTGGGACAAAGACCACATGTTCAGCGCGGCCGATCCCACGCATTGGCACAATCAGATGATTGCTGCCGGGGATGAAGAATCCGCGTTTACGCGTTATGGCGAGCTCTGGGTGAAGGCTTTGAAGATGATGCGGGAGGACGGCGTGCTGGAGCGCGCGGTCTGGATAGCACCGATGAACGAAGTTCCACACTTCGGTACTCGCTCGGTCGGCTCGGTGAAGGCGCTTTCGGGTGGCCCGAAGAACGAAGGGGAGACGAAGCTGGATGCCGCCTCTGAGGTGGACGCGATCTACCGCCGCCTGAACGCCTATATGGGCGAGCCGATCAAGGCGGCGACCGCAAAGGAGCAGATCCCTTTGTCGTACTCGTCCCTGGGCGCGGAGAACTACGCCGCTCGTGTCACCGATATCTACGATGTGGCGGATGTGCATTTCATGCCGCAGGTCTTGACCGATGCAGAAGATAAACCTGGGTTTTTGAAGGCCGGAGCCGGCGCACCGGACGGAAACTTTCAAGCTTTGAAAAAGTACGAGCCTGGGCCATACTCAGCTGCCTGGGATGAGGCTTGCCGCCGCCATTACACGGCCATGCTGCAACGTGCGCAGCGGTATTTCGCGGATGCGCTGGATCACATGCTGCTTCCATCGGGAAAGCGGCTGCAAGCGGTCCTTACGGAATGCTACGGTCCCTGCTACTGGCCCGACAATTCCGAGGTGAACTGGGCATGGTACAAACGCTATAACGCGGATGCTCTTCGCATTCTTGCCGCCACGGACTTTACCGGAGCAAGCCTTTCCAATTATGGTGAGCCGCTCTTCGATCTCTGGAAGGATGTCGACTGGCATCTCACCGGGAATCTCTATTTTCAGGCTGCCGCGGGGATGACGGCCTTGTCTGTTTAGTTCAAAGAAGAGGCGGAGGCACTCCGTAGAAGGGCGTCCGCAGTCGGGGCTCGGTTAGAAGTTGATACGGGCGGTAAGCTGGCCGATGCGTGCATCGTTGGATTGGGTTAGTGTGACGAGACCAAAGGTTGAGCTTCCGAGGCTGGTGCCCGGACCTGAGAAGTTCGGTGTGTTCAGCACGTTGAAGAACTCTCCGCGTATCTCGAAGCTTGCTCCCTCGCGGATGATGAACGGCTTGAAGATCGATGCATCCATCAGGGGATGCACTCTTTGCCGGATGTTGAGAACCGTGCTGTTCACCTGAGACGTGTAGCTGAGTCTTTGCTGAAAGGCCGGCACGGGAGACAGGTTATCGCAGGCTGGTACGGTAGCCGTGGAAGCCACAAGGGCGCCCGACGTGTTCTCGTAACAGGTGTTGAAATAACGTGAGTAAGTGGGATTGGGCTGGCGCGTATTTCCTATTATGCTTACAGTGCCAGGCGCTGAAATTAGATTCCCATTCTGAGCGCGGAATACACTGTTCACCTGCCAGCCGCCCAGAAGCAGTCGCTGGTAAGCAGGCCGGTTGAGGAACCTGGGAAGCTGGACCGTGCCGAAGACATTTCCGAACATTGTCGAATTGACATCCTGTATCGACGCGAGATGGTTATCGTTTCCGTTTAAGAAGCTGTTGTGCAGCATCACCTTATCCCAGGTAAAGTTTCCCTGGAGCGAGAAGTGATGGCTCATGGGTTTGCTGACCTGGATTTGCAATCCATTATAAGGAGCGCTGCCGATCGACGAGTAGTCTTCCGTCACCGATCCAAACTCCGGATAGGGCAAAAGCAAAAGATTGCGAGCGACGTTTGCTGCATTCAGCGTTGTCGAGAGCGGAATTTGTCCGGCCAACGGGTTCGGAACCGCGGTGTTCAGATACGTCACTTCCGCCGCGCCCTGGTTATAGTACTGCACGGGCAGCACGTTGATATTGTGATTGACATCCAGCCGTGTGGGCCGTGCGCCGACATAAGCGATCTGGAGAACCAGGTTGCCTGGGAACTGCTGCTGTACGCTGGCCGTGTACTGCGCACTCCTGGCTTGCACATGGTGTGGATCGATGAAGGTGACGCTTTGTCCCAATGCGGTCGAAAGACCAAGTGAACTGCCGGACGGCAGCAACACACCGCTTGGAAAGGGGTTGGATAAGGAGTTGACCGGCGCGCTGGTGACATAGTTGTTATAGCTGGTCGTCTGGCTGAAGCCGGTTCCGACCGGCGTCTCCAGCGTGTTGAAGTAAATGATGCCGAACCCCGCACGAAACACTGTCTTCGGAAACGCCTGATAGGCCGCACCAAGGCGGGGCTGAATATTATTCAGATCGCGGGGATAAGGGAAACGGTTGCTGGGCGATGTGTACTGCAGTCCTCCGTTCAGGCTAAGACTGGGCACAGAGGCTTGCAGGGGGTTGACACAGGTGGTGCAGAAATTGCTTACCTGCTTGTTGAAACGCTCCGTGAACGGTGACTCGTAATCGTAGCGGAGGCCGAGATTGAGAGTCAGCCTGCGAGTTGCGCGCCAGTCATCCTGAATGAAGGGAGCCATGTAAACCTGTTGCAGTGCGTAAGCCGCGCTGACGTTGTAACTGACGGACGAGGGAAATCCGAGCAGCAGCGAGACCATCGGATCACCTGAGCTGGCCTCGGAGCCGACCGTCGCGGACACTGAATTCTGCTGGGTGAAACGGCGGTCGAAAGCGAGGGGACCGAAACCCGTTTGTGGATTCTGCACGTTATATCGGGTGAGATTGCCTTCGAAGCCGATACGCAAAGAGTGTGTCTTCACAGCTTTGGTAAGGATTTCCTCAAGCGAGCCGGTTGTATCCTGGCTTATCTGTCCCGCGGCGCCGGGTGAGAGTCCCGCATAGCTGTCGCTTGTGGAAAAGCCCGGAAATGAACTGACTGGCAGGCCATTGTTGTTAATCCCGATAGAGGAGAGATTGAAGCCAGTGTTACCCGGAAGCGTCAGACCGAAGGGGTGATAGACCAAACCGAAACGTGAATCCAGGACCATACTGGAAGAGAACTGATGGATGTCGTCCAGGCTCCCTCCACGATTGTTGCGGTAGACGTTGTAGCCGTACTGACTGGTGGTGCCGATGAGCGGCCCAATTCCTTTGTTAAAGCCCTCGAAAGGGTAGGACTGGGTAAGGCCGTTCCGGAAGAAGATTGCATTCAGCTTGTTTTTCTGGCCAATCGCCTGATCGAAGCGCACGATGAAGGATGGATCGGTGTTTGGGTAAGACGTTTGTGTCGAGATGTAGTTGGCAGCGCTGGTGATAGGTGCTCCGGGAACGTTTGGAAGGGGAACATAACTGAGGAGTGCCGCGCCTGCCGGATTGATTCGCGAGGCAATATTGTTGTTTGGAAAGAAGACCGTCCGGTTATTCGCTGCATCCAGCGGCGAGAGCGGATCGTAAAGCTGGATGCCGGAGGTACAGAGACCGCTGGGATTGAAGGCTGAGCAGAGCGCTGAGAAGTCTCCAGTGCGCTCGGCTGCTGTCGGAACACGAGCGTTGTAATTGATCGCCTGGTGTGATTGATAGCGCTCATACGCAACGAGGAAGAAGGTCTTGTTGCGGCCGTCGTACAGCTTTGGGAAGTAGACTGGCCCGTCCACGACAAAGCCTGTCTGGCTCAACTGGTCGTTGTTGCGCGGAGTGGCACCGACCGCTGCGTACTGAGTGGGAACCTTCTCGTAGGTGTTGGCGTTCAGGTAGGTGTTCTGAAAGACGTAGTACGCCGCGCCATGAAGTGAGTTGTTGCCCGACCGAACGACAGTGTTGGTGACCGTCCCGTTTCCGTGCCCAACCTGGGCGTCGAAGATGGAAGTCTGCACTTTGACTTCCTGAACAGCTTCAGGAGAGGGGACAAATCCGGTATAAGTGGCGCCGGAGAAGCGCTCCGCAGGGTCGTCGGGGATGCCGTCAATCGTCAGGCGATTGTGACCGGTGTTGCCTTCAGTGTCGATTTGTACGGCGGTTCCGCTGAACGGGTTGGTGAACTGGCTCGCCTTGGACTGCACGTATGCGCCGGTTTCAATACCGGCGGCGAGAGTCGCCAGCACAAACGGATTGCGGCCGATGTTTGGGAGATCGGTTACTTCTTTTACAGAGAGTGTTGTGGACAGGTTTGCGGAACCCGTATCGAGCAACGTGTTCTGAGCGGAGACGTCAACCACTTCGCTCGCCTGCCCCGGCGATATCACAAAGTCTATCTGGGCGGACTGGGCAGCCGTCAAGGTGATGTTGTCACGAACATCACTCTTGAAGCTGGGTGCAACCACCGTGACCCTGTAGGTGCCTGGGTTGAGCGACGGAAAAGTGTATGTTCCCGAAGTATTGGTTGTTCCGACCGTCTTGAAGTGCGTTGTCAACTCTTCCGCTGTGACGGTGGAGCCGACAACCTTTGCTCCAGTCGAATCTGAAACCTCGCCTTGTATGGAACCCAGATACCGCTGGGCGACTGCGGAGTCTGGAACTGCCAGCAAAAGAACTACTGCTGAAAGTGAGCTTAGAATCCTGATGATTCGAACGATGGCACTCATACTGCATTCCCTCCAAATAAGCTGACTGATTTTCCTGGCCGTTCTCTGCTGCAACAGCTCTTTTTCGGTGCGCCGCGATCCTGGCATGCTTCACCAGACCACATGGCCGTCTCTTTTGAACAGCGATAAGGATGCCGCCGTGCCGTGGGACTTGTCTATGACCTCGAAGATATAGGTTTTATCCAGGATGAACCTCACGCGTTTGCGCAAAGCAGGCCGCGTGAACTCGGCCGTCTACTTCTGCACGATCCACTCCAACGCTCCCACCAAACCGGAGTCAAGCAGGGGAGAACTGGCTTTGTAGGCAGTGATGTTCGTCTGTGTAAATCGCTGGGTGACGCCGGGCTGTTGATCTCCTATGATCCTGTTCGGCCAGAGATTTGTGACCTCAATCTCCAAGGTGTTCTTGCCCTGCTTCAACCAGGGATCGACTCGAAGGGTCAGCGGCTGCGCCCACACCGTGCCAGCGTCCTGTCCGTTGACACGTACGCGCGCGATCTCATGCACATCGCTGAAGTGCAACAGAACCTGGTCCCCCGCGGAAAACGAGGGAGCGTTCACCGTCGCGGTGTACGTCGCCGTACCGGAGAAAAAACGTACCCCGGCATCCGGCGACTCAGTCCAGCTGCGGAGTTCCGTCATGGCTACGGGGAGGGTCGGCGCGCCTCGGCCTGCTTGAAAGGCGACGCTCCATGGATGATCCGTGACGAGATTGACGGAACGCGAAATCCTCGGCAAGGCGGATTGCGAGTCTGCTGGAAGCGCGCCGAAGATGATGAATGCCGATCCAAATGCGGGGAGTTCCAATGCGACGCGCATTCTGCCATCGGGCAGCCGTGTCGAATCGGAAAGAGCCGATTGAGTTCCGCTCACCGGGTCCCATAGCTCCGCACGGATCGCCTGAGTGCGGAAGGCGACAACTTTCTTTGAGATAGTCGCCGAAGCGTTGCGGACGAAATAGATGTCTACCGAGCCATCCCGCCGATGGACGTAATCGAAATCCGACTTTGACGTGGCATTTTGCGGTCCACCGCTCAGCACTTCTACATCGGGTGCCACCCTCATCGCGCCAAGCGCGGCGTGTGCATCCTGAGTGCAGTAGACGTGTCCTTGCCCGTAGGCATGGGAGGACGTGCATGCGTTACCCCATACAGCTGTAACCATCGAACCAAACCTGGCCGCCGATTCGCTTGCCAGCAACCCGGTCGCTGATCTGGGCGGAACGCCGATGACAACTCCGCCACGCTGCACGTAGCGTTCGATCCATTGCAGGGCGGCAAGCGACAGTCTGCCGCTTGCAGGTAAAACCAAGGCACGCCAACGCACACCGGACGAACCTACAATATCGCTACCGTCCGTGCGAAGCGTATGCAGAAGCGCATCCTCGTCGGTCACGTCGTAGTCATAGCCGGGAAGCACGTGCGCCGGATCGTCAGCCTTCAACCGAACGAAGCTCGGGACATTGTCGCCGTAGAAATAGAGAACATCGTTCACCGGCGTTCCCTGCTGCATCATGAATTGCACTCGGTTGAGATAGCTGAAGAAGGCGCCTCCCGCGTTCCACCATGTCACCTTGGGATTCAGGTGGGTGCCGGCGAAGTACTCCTGCCCAGGCAGACCTGTTTCCGCGGGGCTGGAGGTGAATTCGTGCCATACCAGCCGGTTCATGCCTTCGGTAACAGCCATGTCGAAGCTTGGCTTGAGATCTGCTGCCAGGCTCTCCGACCACTCCGGACCAATGGAGGTTTCTCCTTCCTGTGCGACCAGGCGCTGCCCATAGATGTTGGCGGCGCTTGCCGCTTCCTTGGGAAAGAAGCGATCCACATCTTTATTGCGGTGTGGATTCTCTGACCAGAACTCCGACTGGGGAACGGCAGCGTGACGGAAGGTCTCCAAAGCATCGATGGGAGCACCATGCGGGCCGCCGCTCTCCGCCTGACTTCCCAGACCGTGTTCGGCGGCATGCGCGGCGAAGACATCGTAGTGATTGCTGACGATCAGGTCGCCCACAGTGCGACGAAGGTCGGTAAGGAAACGCGTGCTTTGATCGCGATCGTTCACGATGCGCCCCGCCACCACGGGCAGCCACAGTATGGGATCGTAGCCGCGGCGTGAGCGGAACTCCTCCGCGAAAGTCTCCGTCCAGTTGGTTCCGCCAAGTTCCCAGCTATCCGTCGCGAGGTACTTGAGACTTCGGTAGGGCTTTGCGGCCGCGAGTAGTGGCTCCACGGTCTGATTCCAGTAGGTGTCGAAAGCGGAGCGACTCATGTAATCGATCGCGAGTCCCTGCCAGTTGCCGCTCGAAGTAGAGACGCGCGCATCGGAGTCCGTATAGCCGATTCTCAGGACCTCCCAGTCTCCCGCCGGAGCGTCCCACACCAGCGTTCCGTCCGCCCGCGTTTCGCTCGATACATTCTGCATCTCGTTTACCGATGTATCTGCAGCCTGAGTGTCGTCAGGGTTCTCGCCTGGGTTGAGCATGCCCGTCGCGTCCGGCATACTGAATCCGGCCTCTACCATTGCCGCACGCGCTTTCAACGCGGAACCATCCGGCTGTTGCGGCAGCATAACGCCGTGGCGGAGGGGATAAGCTAGCACGGCGATGGGTCGGTAGAAGTCGTTCTTTGCGGCCGGGGCGGCCAACTGAACCTCCACATGAGACCCGCCTTTTACCTCAGTGCGTGTCCAGGTCAGCAGCTTCGACGCCTGCTCCGGCTTGACATTCGGACCGCCCAGATTCCACCCGCTGGTGATGTTCAGCGTAATCTCCAGACCAAGCCGGTCCGCTTCGCGCAATGCGTGAGTGTACAGCTCCACCCATGCCGGACTGCCGAAAAGCGGGCCGGCGGCTACATTCCGGTTGCCACTCTGATCAGAGCCGTTCGCATCAACCAACAGCGCACCGCCAAAGCCCTTGGCCTTCATCTCCTCGAGATCGTGCGTTATGGTCGGCTTGTCGGTGTGTCCGTTGAGCCACCACCAGTAGCAGCGTAGCCGGGCGCTGGGAGGAGGTTCGTTAAATCCCATACTCAACTGTTCAGGATTGGCCGCGCGCTCGCTGAGTGCGGTGGCCGATCTCTGTTGCGCCGGCATCTCGCATGGGGTCCAGATCGCAAACGTAAACACTGCGAGTAAAGAGGGTCGAGTTATAGTTTTGAAGCCACGGTAGATGCCGTTCCAGTTCGTTGTCATCGCTCGACCACTCCCACTGCTATTGGATATGCTGCGCAAGATCGCTCTGGTTGAGCAAGCGGACGCTGTACTTCACCGGAAGTAAGACCGTCGGAGACCTTCCACGCGGAGTTAATGTTTGCAGTAAAGCAAGGCATCGCCGCCGCCGTCTGAGATCAAACCGTCGTTGGGATACATCTGGTCGACGTTCTCGCGTGTAACGAGCTGATGCTTCACGAAGGTCGCGGGGGGTACGTCTCTTCCGTGGAGCATGTCGATGGCAAGGGAGATGATATTGTCCCCGTACTGCTCCGGGAAGTAACCGACCGATCCGATGAGGTGCGAATCCAGGCGTCGCATCTCGCGTCGAGCTTCGAGGCTGGCATTCTGACCAAAGACCAGGCAATGATCCTCGCGGCCCGACTCCTGAAATGCCTGAAGAGCGCCAAGGCAACTTGGATCGTTGATGCCGCCGATGAGGACACGGCTTGCCTTGCTTCTGCGAAGGTGTTTGCGAGCTACATCGAGACTGGACTCATATCGCCCATTGCCATTGAGAAATCGAACGCGCTGGTCGGGAAACTTTGGCAAAACCTCGCGAATTCCCGCAAGCATCCCTGTCAGCCGGGAGCGCGGCAGTGGACCAGCCATCGGCAGTTCGAGCAGGAGTAACTCGTCAACCATGCCGCCCCACCTTTTGAGACACGCCGTCCCCAGCGCTTGTCCGCCGATTAAGCCAGCCCGGTAGTTATTGGCGCCATAGTAGCGTGCCCCGGGGTGAGGAATGTCAATTGCGACAATCGGTATATTCGCTTCGACGAACTTCGATGCGATGATTGACGCGGTCTGCTGATTGGTCTGGAATTCTATGACGAGATCGACGTGCTCACGAATCATCACGTCAGCATTGCGTACAGCAGTTGTCGGACTATAGCGATTGCTAAGAACGATCAACTCGACGCCGGCGTTGTAAGCGCTGCTCCGGATGCTTTCAGAGACGAGGCACGAGAAGGAGAACTCTTCACTCTGCGAAGCATACCCCAGACGAAATCTCTTCGAATGCCGATGACCAGCAAGACTGTAGGAGTTTTTGTCGCGACGCTCCAGCATTCCACACTGGACCAGTGTGGCGATCATCCGGAACGCAGTAGGTTTGCTGAGAGCGCTGTGTTCGGCGATTTCACTCAGGCTGAGCGCCCTGCTCTGGTCGGAAAAACACTTCAGCACATCGCACGCTCGCACAACAGACTGTATCTGGTACTCTGCATCGGCCGTCTTATTCTTTACCATTGCGTTCTACCTTCATTGAGCCCACTCCCAGACGGCAAAGACCAACAACCTGGTCGGCAGAGACAATTCTCCACACCTGAAAACATGATCGCCAACACAAGATGATCCTCGTTGTTATTTTCGCCAGCCAAAATGTCGGATCACGTCCTGGGCACTACCCGAACGTCCGAGTCTTTATATCTGAACACTGAAAGCAATGTCCACTATTGGAGCCGCGTTTCACAGCGTGAAACAAGCAGGCGAGCGAAGAAACGCGTTGTTGCGATGCGGCACGGGCCGTAGCCTCTGGGAGTTGCACACCAGAGGAATCGGTTGCCGGACTTTTAATCGCCTCAGCAGCAGCACTACTCGATGTTTTCTGTCTTTCAGATCGAAACATCGCTTCACAACGTCTGGTTCAGGGAGGTAAGTTTGAAAAGGATTGCTTATCAGCTTCGAATCAAGCAGGACAAGATTGAGGAGTACGAATTCGAGCATCAGCGAGTATGGCCTGAGCTATTGCAGGAACTTGAGGATTTTGGCGTCTTTCAGTACTCTATCTTCCGGCGCGATCAGACGCTTGTGCTTTATCTGCACGTCCCGGACTTCCAGGAGTTCAAAAAACAGGCCGCTCTTAGTCAGACCAATCTGCGCTGGCAGGAGAAGATGGCCCCGCTTTTTGAGAGAGTGCCGGACCTCAGGCTGGACGAGTCCGAGGCCATGATGAAGGAAGTTTTTTTCCTGCGCGGCAACGGTAGCTGCAACTGCGCAAGCGAGACGGAGAGTCGCTAATGCATTCGAACGCCGGCGGAGTTCAAATCGGTCTGATTGGGACCGGCCTGGAAGCGTACTGGTCTCAATTCGCAGGTCTGGAAGCGCGTCTTGCCGGATACCTGTCGGAGGTCGAACACAGGCTTGCCGGCCCCAATCGAGTGATTTGCAATTTCGGTTTGATCGACACTGCGGAAAAGGCACAGTTCGCAGCTTATGCCTGCAGGCGAGAGAATATTGAACTCCTGATCGTGTATGTGACCACATACACGCTTTCCGCGGTGGTCCTTCCGATCGTGCGTCGAGCCGGAGTTCCGGTGCTGATCCTGAACATCCAGCCAGAGGCCGCTCTGGACTGCCAGCGAGTCAACCAGATGCGGACTCGAACGGCGATGACCGGCGAGTGGCTGGCTTACTGCAGCGGGTGCGCGGTGCCCGAGATCACCAACGTGCTGCGCCGGCTGGGAATCCAGTTTCGTCAGGTGACTGGTGTACTTGAGGATGATCCGCTGTGCTGGAGTCAGGCCGAGGAGTGGCTGAAAGCAGCAGAGGTCGTCCATGAGCTTTCCAAAGCGCGCCTCGGGTTGATGGGCCATTATTACAGCGGTATGCTCGATATCTCTACCGATCTGTTGCTGGTCAGCGGCCGCTTCGGGTTGCACATCGAGATGGTCGAGCCCGATGAGTTGAGTCGTATGCGACTCGCCGTGAACCAGGACGATGTGAGGCAGCGCGTCGCGGAGTTCCACGAATTTTTCGATGTCGACTCATCCTGCTCGAACGATGAGCTGATGCGATCCGCCGAGACCAGCGTCGCGCTCGATAATCTGGTCAACGAGAAGAACATCGGTTTGCTGGCTTACTATCACAAGGGCTCCGGTATCTCGGCCAACGAAGATACGATGAGTTCCATCATTCTGGGCGCATCCGCGCTCACGGGAAAACACGTCCCGGTGGCAGGCGAGTACGAGGTAAAGAATGTGATCGCCATGAAGATCATGGACCTGCTGGGTGTGGGTGGATCGTTCACCGAATACTATGCCGTCGACTTCACGCAGGATGTCGTCCTGATGGGCCACGACGGGCCGGGACACGTCGGTATCGCGCAGGGCAAGATCCGGGTTCGTCCTCTCAAAGAGTTTCATGGCAAAGTCGGCAGTGGACTGTCGGTCGAGATGGCGGTGCAACACGGGCCGGTCACTCTTCTCTCGATTGTCGAAGATCGTGAGCGCGGCTTCATGCTGCTGACCGCGCAGGGCGAGAGCGTGGCTGGCGAGATACTGGAGATCGGCAACACGAACAGTCGCTATCGCTTCCCGATTGGAGCGCGAGGGTTTATGGAAAGCTGGAATGCCCATGGTTCAGCGCATCATTGCGCCATCGGCACCGGACATATTGCGGATCAGCTTGAAAAAATAGCCTGGCTGCTGGGCATGGGATGTGTGCAGGTTTGCTGACCAGGACAGGGCATTGCGAACGGGAGAACGAGTTGCGTCTTGATCGCTGGAAATCAGCTCCGCTGATTCTGCTGTTGTTGCTGGTCTTCCCCAGGGCAGGGGCGCAGGCACCCGCAGGCGAGCGGCACATCGTCGCTGACTTCTCCCACCCGGTCGGAGCACACTCGAAGACACCGCTGGAGACGGTCGGCGCGGGACGAGCTAACGAAGGTCTTCGGGCTGACTGGCAGGCACAACTCGGGATCGTTCAGCGCGAGATCGGCTTTAACTCTCTCCGCTTTCACGGGCTGCTGAGCGATGACATGGGCGTATACGACGAGGATGCCGATGGTAAGCCGGATTACGACTTTCAGTATGTGGATACTCTCTACGACGCGCTGCTGGCGCTGCACATCAAGCCCTTCGTGGAGATTTCGTTCATGCCCACCAAGCTCGCCAGTGGGACCAGGACCGTCTTCTGGTGGAAGGCAAACGTAACCCCGCCGAAAGACATGGCGAAGTGGCAAGCCCTCATCGAGGCTCTGCTGCGGCACTGGATTCAGCGTTATGGCCGGAATGAGATTGAGCGCTGGTACTACGAGGTCTGGAACGAGCCGGACCACCCTGCATTCTTCACCGGCAACTTCGCCGACTATCTGCCGCTCTACAAAGCGACGGTCGAAGCCGTCAAGAGTGTGTGCCCAACCTGTCGCGTTGGTGGACCTGCCACCGCGGGTGGGCACGAAAAAGAATTCCTCGATTTCGCCGCATCCAGCCACGCGCCGATCGACTTCCTATCCACCCATAGCTACGCCAACACCCGCGGCTACATGGCGGAAACGAAGACTGCGGGCACCGTCTTCACAGCACGTCCGGACGCGATCCTTAGCCGGGTACGCATCTCGCATGCCGCCATTACATCCTCGGAATTTCCGACCCTGCCATTGCATTACACGGAGTGGAGTTCGAGCGCGTATTCAAACGATTTCTTTCACGATCAATACCATTCGGCTTCGTTTATCCTCGATCGCCTGCGCCAGACATCTCCGTTAGCGCAATCGATGTCCTACTGGACGTTCACCGACATCTTCGAGGAGAACGGGCCGCACGACGCTCCGTTCCACGGGGGCTTCGGCCTGCTGAACTATGAAGGCATCCGCAAGCCTTCGTTCTTTGCCTACAAGTTCCTCGCGCAACTTGGTACGGATGACCTTCTAACGACCGATGACGGAGTTCGTCCCGCGGACCTTCCCGCTCCGGATCATCTGCTGCCGCAGAGTTGGGTGACGCGCAAGACGGCAGGCGCGGAAGCGGGTTCAGTGGAGGCGCTCTTCTGGGACTATAGCCCAATCAGTCCCGCTCCCGATTCGATCGACCAGGTGTTCTACAAGAAAGAGCAGCCCGCCAAAGCTGCCCAGCGCGTGACTCTGACCCTGACGCACCTGCGCAACGGGTCTTACAGGCTGGACGTCTATCGCACTGGATACGAGCAAAACGATCCCTACACAGCCTACGTGCGGATGGGAGAGCCCCGTGATCTGACGCGTGCACAAGTCGCGACGCTGCAGCAAAAAGCTTCCGGCGCGCCGGTAGAAAGTAAGACCATCCGCGTGACCGACGGACAGTTCCAGGAACGCTTCACCATGCACCAGAACGACACGGTCCTGCTGATGCTGACGCCGGTCAGCCCGAAGCAATAGGAGAGTCTATGCATTTCGCGTTAAGGACGGCGGTGGCGCTCGCTTTGGCTTCGCCTGTTTACGGCCAGGCGCAGGTGTCCAATGCGCCGGAAGAGATTCATGTCGACTGGTCAAAAACCATAGTGGAGTCGAAGACCACGCCGACCCTGCAGGTGGTCGTCAATCCGCAGCTCGAGCGAGGAAGCGCGTTGCACGATCCTTCGTTTCGCGCGTTGAAGTCGCTGGGTGCCGACTATGTGCGTTACGTGCCCTGGCTGCCATACCCGAAGCAGGCGGTCGCGGAGTTGAAGGAGCCGACGGCCAGCGAAACATTCTGGGACTTTACCTATATCGATCCCACGCTCGATGACTTTATGAAAGCGACCGCGGGCCACAGTGTGATGCTGAACTTCAGCACCATTCCCGCCTGGATGTATAAGACCGACAAGCCGGTCAGCTATCCCGAAGATCCCAATCAAGTCTTCTGGAACTACACCCAGGGCACGGAACTTCGCGACCCTACG
Organism: uncultured Acidobacteriaceae bacterium; assembly: GCA_964245315.1. Classification (GTDB taxonomy): domain Bacteria; phylum Acidobacteriota; class Terriglobia; order Terriglobales; family Acidobacteriaceae; genus Edaphobacter. Next base: position 44,121 of record CAXTMK010000015.1, read on the forward strand.
ATGCAGGAGGCTGCGCAATACTTTGCCCGGCTGCTGAGCTGGTACACCAGGGGTGGATTGACGGACGAGCACGGCAAGTGGCATGCGTCCGGCCATCACTACAAAGTCGATTACTGGGAAAAGACTCTTCGGTGATCGCCCGCAGATGCTGTCCCGCCGGCAGATGTAAAACGTACGTAGCGTTCTGGTCCGCGGTCCATTGGACGCCGGTCACCCTTGCATTGTGCCATGTTACGGTCAATTGCGATCCGCCGCGAACCCGCACTCCGGCCAGCGATCCACTGCTCCAGGCGCCGGGCAAGGCGGGAAGCAAATCTACGCCGCAACGATCGGGATACCAACGCGATTGCACGATTGCTTCCAGCATCCCATTGGCACCTCCGAGGTTGCCATCGATCTGGAAGACTCCCGACGGGTGCGTATCCATCATGTTTGGGAAGGTGGATTGTTTGAGCAGCACCTGCAGGCTCTCGTAAGCCTTCTCTCCCTGGCCAAGATGATCCCAGTATTGACGACCCACGCGCGCGACCACCCGGTCTGCCCGCCGCCATGCTCCAGCCTGCGCTCCAACGTGAACTGAGCAGCGCGAGCCAGATCGGGAGTCTCTCGTACTGTGATCTGAGTTCCTGGATATAGCGCCCAGAGATGCGGCCGTGCCGGTGTCCCGGCTGCGTCTCTTCGTAGTCCTGCTGCCACTCCTGCAGCTGGCCCAGCCGGCCGATTTCGAACGGCGGCAGCTTCGCAATCGCCGTCTTAACACGGTCGCAGAAATCCACGTCGGACCTCAGGATGGCGCAACTCTCGAGCGTCCTCGAAAAAGCTCACGAACTATTTCGATGTCCATCGTCGGAGCCATTGCGAGGGAATGGGCCGTTCCATCACTCAGCTTGTATTTGTTTTCCGGCGATACGGAAGGCCCTGTGACGAGGTGACCGTGGCCATCATCCACCAGATAATCGAGAAAGAAGAGGGACGCATCGCGCAGGAGCGGCCACGCTCGTTCCCGCAGAAACTTCAGGTCGCCTGAGTAGGCGTAGCGATCCCATGCGTCGAGGGTGAGCCACGCGCCACCCATCGGCCATATGCCATAGGGCACGCCATCGATTGCCTCGGAATCTCCCCAGAGATCGGTGTTGTGATGAACCACAAATCCCCGTGCGCCGTAGTACTTCCTGGCGACGGTGGATGCGGTCCCGGCTGCGGGATCTCGAAGCATATCGAGCAGATCGAAGATGGGTGTATCCAACTCGCCCAGGTTCGCCGATTCTGCGAGCCAGTAGTTCATCTCGGTATTTACATTGATGGTCCACTTCGATCCCCAGGGATTGGTAAGCGCGCTGGCCCAAAGACCCTGCAAGTTCGCCGGCAGTCCGCCAGGCCGGCTGGAGGCGACGAGCAGATAGCGCGCGAACTGGAAATAAAGCGCTTCCAAACCCAGGTCCTGCTTGCCGGCCGCAACCGCTTTAAGACGTTCGTCCGTCGGAACGTCGTCGCGTGAAGGGTCGCCGGTGCCCAGTTGCAGAGCGACCCGCTGCATCAATCGCCGCTGATCCCCGGTGGCAGCATCTCGCAACTGAGCGGAGGTCTTGTTTGCAGCCGCATCCAACTGCGCGGCACAGATCCTGGCTGGATCGCCCCCGGCGATCGGTCCTCCCTTGAAGTCGGTGGCTGCCGCGATGAGCAGCAGCACCTCGTCAGACTGCTCGACCGAGATCGTTCCATCGTGCTGAGCAATGCGGCCACCGCGATTCAACACCCGCACCTGCCCCTGGAAGCGCATCTGATCCTTATGCGCGGCTCCTTGCGTCAGGGTCAGGTCATTCACAGAGGAGCGGACTGTAAAGTAATCCGGCCGATCCATCGTGGCACGAAAGGAAAGACTGGCGGGACGATCGGCCGTAAGACGCACGACAATCACATGGTCCGGTTCCGACGCAAAGATCTGGCGCGTGAACCTGGTGCCGCCAAGCAGGTAAGTGACGGTGATGACCCCAGAATCCAGGTTCAGTTCCCGGCGATAGTCCGAGACAGTTCCATTGGCGTCTGTCCGAATGTAGAGATCCCCCAATGTGGCGTAGGACGGCATCGCGGGAGGGATCGCGATCATCGTCTTCTGCGCAATTGCTTCGGCCTGCGAAATCTTCGCGGAGTCGGTTCCGCCAGAGTCCAACAGCAACCTGCGCACCTGCACGAAGCCGTCGTGTGCCGCCGGGTTGAGCCGGTCCGCGCGCGAGCCGGCCCACAAAGTGCTTTCATTCAACTGCAGGTGTTCATCCTGAGGGTTGGTCGACTTCCCGTCCGCTATGGCCGCGTTGTATTTCGCGTCCTCGCGATCGCCGTTGTTCGTACCTGCATTAGCGCCCCCGAACACCATAGCTCCAAGGCGCCCGTTGCCAACCGGAAGAGCCTCCGACCACACGGTCGCAGGCTGCCGATACCACAACACGGAGTCAGCCGGCTTACTCTGGGCAGACATGCAAAACAGCGGAACGAGCAGTAACGTCCAGCGGCAAAGCCGGCCCCTCGCGACAGATCGTTTCTGCTTCATAGGCTCCTTTCACGGACGCAATGCTTCACGGTACGATCTCGACTTTGCCGATATCTTCTGTGGACTGCACAAGCAAAGACATCTTCCGATGGTCGCGCTTGAACACGAGGTCATGGGGCGCCTGCAACTTCAGGATGGCCCTACCGTCACGCAGCAACGGCGAACACTGACCGCAGGCGAACTTCTCCACCTCTCCAGACGGACCTACCTTCAACGCCACTAAACCGACGAAGGAGCCCGTATACTCGTGCCCGGCCAACCTGAAATCGAACGGTTTAGCTTTGCCGTCCTGAATCGAAGCCAGATCGGTTTTAAGCAGCGAGCCGTCCTCCAGCCGCGAGCCCGACGGCGCAAACGAATCCTTGTTCACACCGAGGGCATCGATGCCGGCGACCGAAAACTGAGTCGTGACGGCTCGCGCCGCAATCTTCTTCCACGCCGCCGAAGCATCCTTTCCGTCGAAGTTGCGGGTCATCTCGCCCTCGATCATCAGGTGGCCTCCGACGCGGCTGTAGCGATCCAGAAAATCGATGGTCTTCTCCGTTGAATACTCCGGATAAAGGAAGATGACCGCGCGAAAGACATGACCGTCAAGTACAGGTTGATTGCTGGCATTGAGGCTGAGCGCCCCATTGTCGATCAGGTCCGTGGGGACCAGCGCGCAACGATATCCGGCATCCCAGACCTGCTGCGATTTCTTCTCGATATCCAGCTTGCCGTTCAAATCGTATGGGTTGCGCGCGGCCGCATCGGGATACCAGTTGAGCTGCGCGGGCATGCCAAAGACGATCAACAAGGGCAGGTCCGGAGGCGCGGGATCGAACTGGTTCAAAAGCCTGATCTTTGCCTCGACAGGATCGATTACGGAAAGAAAATCGGACTTGGAGAGGTCTGCTCCCCAGGTTCCGACGTCGTTGTAGCCGTGGTAATGAAGCCGGGCGCCGTAGAGGGCGTCCCGCATGGCTTTGACCGCGAACCTGGGAATGTCGTGTCCATAGAACTGGTCGTACATGATGTTGCCGGGGTGGGATACCAGCAGACCCATGCGCACCGGCAGGATGATGTCCTCGTCGCTCTGACCATATTGCCGTGGGATTTGCCACCAGTTGATCCCAGTCGTCCACGGTTCATCGTTGGTCAGGTGGTCATGATAAGTATTGTGGATGCCCGCAAAGATGCCTGTACCGAACAACTTCCGCGAGTAGCGATAGAACTCCTGCTCGATGGCCAGCGGACCTTCCCGCAGATGCTGCCAGTATTTGTCGATGGCCGCGATCCGCACCTCAGGATGACCAGCGGGACTATAGCGCATGTTGAACAGAGTTGTGACGAAGTTCATACCCGTCTCGCGCTCATAAGTTTCAGCAAAGGCCTTGCCTCCAAGCCGATCGCGAAACGGCTGCGTGAGAGGCCATGGCGGAACGATATAGCCGAATTCATCCAGTGCCGTGCCATCGAGCGGTATATCGCGGTATTGGTCGAGATCGTGATGCACCCGCTGCGAAAAGGCGGGGCTGAACATATCGGTCCAGTTGTATAGGCTCTCCACCATCGCATAAGCGGTCAGGCCTGCGAACGCGGCGCCCCCATGAATCTGGATCGTGACGGATCCGGGCGCGACCGCAGTTTGAGTGGTCTGAGCGGTCAGATCTTTCACTGAATCCGGGGCGTACTCTCCTTCAGCCGTCTTCCTGAAGGCGAAGACCCGCAGCAGGTGGCTTTCGAGCGGCTTGCCGATGCGCATCTGGTCCTGCAAGGTTGCCGTCCCATTCCCGTCCGGCCCGAGACTTATCTCCGCCTCCGAAATCGTGCTCTGATCCTGAGAACGATCGGCCTTCTCATCGAAGATACGGAAGGGAAACTGAATTCCGATCTTCAAACCCTTCCCATGCGCCGCCGCAACCAATTTGCTCACCTCATCGTGCGTGGCCGAATCCAATAGTTTCGCGCCGGAGCGAGGCGTCAGAAAAGCCAGCGTGAATGGCGTGTCGGCCCCGATATGATCCACATCCTTCAGGTACTGACCGTTCCGCAAGGTCGAAGGGGTAAGGAACCAATACAGGAGTTCAGGAAAATTGGCGTTCGGAATAACGGGAGTCACCTTAATCTGCGGCGCTTCCACTGTATGTTGCGCTGCGGCACCGGACCAGCAGACTGCCAGAGCGAGGGACATATTGAGAGCGAGGAAGCACATTCGCAACCCGGAGACCGTTTCGTCGCGCATAGCAGACAACCACCCTTTTATTTCATAGAGCGAAATTCCTGAAAGAATCAACTCCGCAGTTCCCTTCGTGTGCACACAGGTAGATTATCGTTAATAGCAAAACGTGTGAGGGCACTTAGGAAGTCATTCTCAAATGTTCTTGATTATTCCAGCCTTGTCGCCGATGCCGAGCGCAGGTAGCGGCACTTGCCCAACCATGACTTACAAGTATGCCGGCACGAAGTAACTAAGGTAAAACACTTACATGGACAGAAGACAACTGCTCGCTGCCGGCGGCCTTGCCGCGCTTACCCTCACCAACTTCATGCGCGCTTTTGCAAGCTCTGCCGAGGATTCGCAAGCATCGGTTGCGGAACCATACCCGCCACCACCGGCTCACCTGCTCGCCACAGCCTTCTCGCAGGACTATCTCGAACGAAACCTGCTACCCGCATCGGATTGGCACTTTTTCCCAGCGGTACAGAACCGGTCCGCCTGGCAGGCGCTCCCGGACGAGCTCAAGACCGACTTGACCGAAGAGGCTGACCGTGCGAACCAGGGAGCATGGGAATCCATGCTCGCCACCGAGGAACTCGAGTTCAAGCGCAATGGCAATCGCTCTAACTTTCAAAGCGTTCAGTTCTCCCGCAGAAAGCGGCTTGGCGACCTCGTTCTGGGTGAATGCGTGAACGCGAGCACCAAGTATCTTGACCAGATCGCCAACGGCATCTGGCTGACCTGTGAAGAGACTTTCTGGGGACTGCCGGCGCATCTGCCGGCGCAGAAGGCGGGCATCGGCCTTGCAGATGTTGCCGAGCCTACCGTCGACCTGTTTGCGGCGGAGGCCGCCGCGCTTCTCGCACTCACAGCTTATCTTCTGAACACGAACCTGGATTCAGTCTCCCCACTTTTGCTCCCGAGGATCAGGTTAGAAGCCAAACGCAGAATCCTGGATCCAAACCTTGAGAGGAACGACTTCTCCTGGCTGGGGTATACCTCTCACGGAGGTCGACTGAACAATTGGACTCCGTGGATCAATTCAAACTGGCTTCTGACCATCCTGCTACTCGAACAGGATCCGGAACGCAGGATACGTGCTCTCAGGAAAAGCTGCGAAAGCCTTGATTTGTGTCTTGCAGCTTACCCATCTGACGGCGCCTGCGAAGAGGGTCCGGGTTACTGGAACGATTCAGCGGGAGCTTACTTCGACTCATGTGCGACGCTTGTCTCCGCAACCGGTGGCTCCGATCCCGGTATCCTGACGTTGCCCATGTTGCGCCGGATGGGCCGGTACATTGTGGACATGCACATATACAAGAATTTTTATGTAAACTATGCCGACGCGCATGTCACCGACGCGCCCTCTCCTACTTTTCTTTATCGCTTCGGCAAAGGCGTTGGCGACCAGCCGATGCAGAAGTTGGCCGCCTACTCGGCGACCGGTATGGGGTACGCTTCCTCCGGTGCATCGCTGAAGCAAGCCGTCATGGCAGGCGGCGTCTTTCAATTTCCCCGAGTGCTTGCCGACGTCCTGTCGGCTGCTCCGCTACGGAAGATCACGAAGAAAGATGCGATGACTCGCGACTCATGGTATCCGTCTATCGGCTTGATGACCGCACGCTATAAAGCCGATGATGGCCAGGGTTTTTTCCTTGCATTGCAAGCCGCCAATAATGGACGTAGTCACGGGCACAACGACTCCGGAAGTTTCATCGTGTACCACGATGGTGAACCTGTCTTCATCGATGTGGGGGTAGGGAACTACACTGCCACTACCTTCGGCCCGGACCGGTATAGCCTTTGGACGATGCAATCGGCCTTTCACAACTTGCCCACTGTCGGCGGCGTCATGCAGCACGATGGTCGTCCGTATCAGGCGAAGGTACTGGATTATTCTACTTCTGACGCGAAGGCCGCTGTAAAGGTTGACCTCGCAAAGGCATACCCTGGAGAAGCAGGGCTGAAAAAGTGGATGAGGACGGTGACCTTGGAACGAGAGAGTGACTCAATCTCGTTTAATGAAAACTTCGAGACTCAGAAACCCGTAGAAATAGAGCTGTCGTTCATGACGACTCGCCTGGCCATGCCAGGGAAAGCCGGGAGTCTGATTCTTCGGTCTGCACTCACCGGCGTACGGGACGTAACCTTGCACTTTGACCCAAAGCAACTCAAAGCGATAACTGAAACCATTGCCATCACAGACGCACTGCTGAAACATTCGTGGGGCAAGGAGATATACAGAGTGCGCCGTCAGTCACTCTCGCCAATGGACCACGGAGACTGGTTGATCAGCGTGGTCTCTTAGAGGCTGGACTCAACGTTGCCCGCGGTTACCGCGTGACGTGAAAGACAATTCCCGTGCTGAACGTCTTTGGATTGAACTGGCTGTGGCCACGTTGGAGACGCAAGCCCGATAAGTTCCGTCACAGTGCCGCCAACAGCATTCGGATACCACAGGTTGCCGGACACATCGTTAGAGCTAAGACCGGAACATCTGGTGAGTGTGAGGAGTACCAGCCCAAGTGTCGAGGCGTGAATCTGCAAGGTGCCTAGCACGTAATCGGTCGATTGCATGAATCTCCCTGAAACGTTGGGTTTTGTTCCAATATCTTGTTTGCTGTTAGCCCTGAAGTTTACCTGGGCTTCCTTGCATGGCCTGCGGTCTGCGGCCGCAACTGAACCATTTCAGAGCCCGCGAGCATGAAGGCTCCCGTACCAAACACATAACTCGAGGAAGCGATGAATGCCCAGGTGCCGCACCTACTGGCAGGATGCTTCCGAGTCGGCCGTCAGCGTAGATGTTTGCGACCAGACCCGCCCAGGCGTGGTCCACCGCCGGACGGTAAGTACGCGCGTCCAGCAAGCCGTGGTTGATACCCCACGCAAATGCGTACACATAGAATGATGACCCGGAGATCTCCGGTAAGGCATAAGCATCGTTATCGAGAAGTCCGGGGCTCCACAGGCCATCTCCGCGCTGGAGGCCAACGATTCTGGCCGACATCTGCCGAAAGCGTTCGCTGTAGAACTGGTAGGAGGGATCGGTATGTGAAAGCACTTCGAGAATGCGTGCCAACCCAGCCATGACCCAGCCATTTCCTCTTGACCAGAAAACCCTGGCTCCGTTCTTCTCGCGCTTGTCGAAGGAAGAAGCATCGCGATAAAACAAATGCTCTCGATCGTCCCAGAGCTTCTTATCCGTGATGCTCCACTCGCGATCCATATAGGCGTCGTAGCTGGCGTCGCCAGTTGCTTCTGAGAGCTTTGCCCAGACCGGAGGCGCCATGAAAAGGGCATCGCACCACCACCACAAGTCCTTTGCGGGGTCGTCCGGTAACTGCATGACAGCGCGGAACTGTTGACGCAGCGGCTCGATAATGGCAGAGTCCGGGTGCTCTTTGTAAAGCTCCAGATAAGCCTGTCCTATGGCCTGGTCGTCTGCCGAGGCGCGGTCCGGTCCAGGTGTCCAGTGGAAGTGCTTGCCGGCCTGCTCAACCTCGGCCTCGTAGCGGTCGTCTCGTAATGTCCTCGAAGCCGCCATCAGGCCCGCGTAGAGAGTGGCGTAGGTCCACTCCTGGCTGTAGTTGCCCTTGACCCGCGCGAGTTGCCAATCGGCGACAAGGCGAACTGCGGCTCGCACAGATGCTGGATGGATCGAGGCTCGCAGGGAAGCCCTGGGACCCCGGATTACCGGGCGCGTCACCAATCGCAGGTGTCTGCGGCTTCAGGGGTGCGCATACAAGACTGCAGATGGACAGAACGTTCAAAACCGGGAGCACCTGACTTCGGCCAGACAAGCTGGCAAGATTGCTGATCCGCTTTATCAAGCCCGTGACTTTCATTTCTTGGGAGTTCCCTTCCGAACGGACAGTTCTGAGCGCAGGAAGCCATAACTCCCTTGCTGGCGCGCCGGTTGTGCATGCTGGAGCAGAACTAGCTTGGAGGAGGTCCGACTATCAAAGTGATTTGTACGGATTCCACCGCGCCGCTCGCGCTTGTTGCGGTAACGGTGATAAGCGAGGTTCCCTGTGGGGTGGATACGGTTGGAAGACTGTAGTAGTAACCGCTGGCGCATCCGGTGAATCCAACGCTTGCTAACAGCGGAACGCCGGTGGAAAGTAAGATCAGTAGCAACTGGCGCCCCAATGGGATGCGGCGCCGTCGCCACGTCATGACTAACAATGCCGCGAATGCCGTGGCGGCAAATCCTTTGCCACCATTCAGGTTCCACGCTCCCGGCTTAGCCATGGGGCTTACCCGCGCGAGATTCTGCGTGACGCTGGTGTAGACCTGTAACTGGGTGGTGGTTGCCGTTTCAGTCAAGCCGCCCGGCAAGGTTATGATCTCAGGCAAGAAGTCACAGATAGTATTGGCCGGAAGGTTACTGCAGGCGAAGTTCACATTGCCGGCGAGACCCAGGTAGGGTGTAATCGTCAGTGTCGTGCTGCCGACGACGCTTGCGGGCTCCTGGAGAGTAGTTGCCAGCGCCTGTAACCCGAAATCACCCTTGACTGTTGTAGTG
>CAXTMK010000016.1:0-4919 GCA_964245315.1 uncultured Acidobacteriaceae bacterium
GCGAGAAAAGCATGAACGTAGATCGCTTTACTATCAGCGCTCCAAACTGGGTCCGCGGCGCTTGTGGATGCTAAACGTTGCCAACGCCGCCGAGCTACATCGTAGAGCACGACGGTCTTCTGATCTAAAGTGAGAGCCACGATCCACTGACCATCGGGCGACCAGCGTGGGCTAAAGAGATCTTCCGAATTTGGAATCTCCTGCATCTGACGAGTAGACAAATTGATGATCTGGAGGGTACGAGAACCATTCTCTTTTCCCATGAGGTCTGGCTCCCGACCGAACACGAGGCTCCCGCCGTCCGCGGACCAGCTGGGGTCAGCTGCATTACGCGTCTCATCCAGCAACGCTTCAGCTTTACCCCCGCTCGCATCCACAAGGTAAATTTGCCAAATGCTCCCTGGCCTCCGAGCCATTACGGCCAGCCGCTTTCCATCCGGGGACCAATGTGCGAGAAAAACTTCCAAACCATCGGAGGTGAGGCGAACCTTATCAGAGCCATCGATATGTGAGCGCCAAAGCTTCTCGTGGATGTCTGTCCATGCCACCCACTTGCCGTCCCTGGAAAAGTCGATCCGGTTTGCATCCGCGAGAAACGCCGGTGCCGAGCGGAACTCCTTCCGCTCAGGATCGAACCTTTGCAAACCCGATGGAGCTTCCAAACCGACAAAGAAGATGCGGTTGCCGCTGCGAGCCGCAACGGGCGAAAGCGAGCGAAGAGGTCCGTTGGTAAGCTGGAGCAGTGTTGCGCTGCGTCCGAAACCCTTCAGTTTCCAAAGGTTGTCGTTCGCCTGGAAAACATACGATTGTCCATCTGGCAGCCAGACCCCGCAACATGCGGAGAAAGGTTCTGAGTTCGGAATCCTGATGGGCCTCGGCGTGTGACTTCCAACTTCAATCTCCCAGAGCGCAGCCGCATGTGTCACCGGATCGAAGAGCGTAAATCTGAGTAATTTGCCATCTGGCGACCAACGTAGCCAGAAGGCGCGACCAGGCAGCTTGGCGTATGTTGCGCGAGAGTCATCATTCGGACCGATCTCGGCTAGCTCGTTGCCGTTGGCGTAGAGGATATTGGTGCCGTCAGGCATCCAGACTGCATCATGAGCGAGGACGCCTTGAACTCGCCGTCCGCTACCACCCTCTGACGGCACAACCCACAGCGGCTGCTCAGACTCCGTCGACTGTTGGCTCCGCAAGAGAAGTCGGGAACCGTCCTTCGAAATGTCGGTCAGGGAGTTTGATGAAATCTCCTCAGGTAGTTCGATCCCTCGGACCTCCCCGGTATCGACATTGATGGCGGATAAGCGAGGACGGCCGTTCACCATGACGGAAGTCAGGACACGATCGCCATCAATAGCCATGTTGAGGAAACTCTCAGGATTTGGCGGACCAAGGGAGATCGGTACGTAGTGGGTCACCTGGTCGACTCGACTCGGTGGAGTTTTGGAGCCGGGAGGAGCGAACCATCTTCCCGCGAATCCGCTGGCAGCAAGTGCCGCGAAGAAGAGGAACAAGCGCAAGATGAAAGCGTGGTTTCGCCAAAGCGAGCGCCCACTCAGAGCTGCTCTTCGGAGCGTTCCCTCGCTCCCCTCGGGATCATTTCTAAGAGCGTCGACAGAGTGCAGGGACTCGCCAGGCAACACAGGTGCCGGTTCCGCAGTCGGCGACATCACGGACGATGTTGCCTGAACGGTTGTTTGTTCAAGGACGACACGCCCTTCCGATGATTCTGCGGCGGCTGACCTACCCGGAATCCCCTCCTGAGCCAAGTCGGTCGGATGGTCAACAGAAGGCCGAGGCACAATGGTGACTGGCGCAATAAATCGATAACCACGCCTGGTGAGCGTCTGGATGAAACGAGGATTTTCTGCGGAGTCGCCCAGCGCTTCCCGGATCTTGTTAACGGCTGCCGCAATAGCCTGGTCGAAATCGACGTTGGTGTTGACTCCCCAAATTTCACGCTGTAGATCCTCTCGGGTAACCACGTCACCCGGTCTCTCCAGCAGCGCGGCAAGGACCCGGAAAGGCTGCCTGGGAAGCTTGATCCGATATCCAGCCTTCCACAGCTCTCCGGAACGCAGATCTGCCTCGAAGAGCCCAAAGGCTACACGATCTACTTTCTCTCCGGTTATCAAGTTCCGCTCCTCATGCGCGACCATGTTATACGATCCCGCATCCCGCGATAAATCAAAGCGTCTATATCTTTCATTCTAAACGCCTCGCGCGTGAATCTCAAAAAGTATCGAATGAGAATCGAACAACCATTGCGTGAAGTTTGCAGATGAGAGGAGGGTGACCATCGAGCCGAAATCACCTCCTCTCGCACCTTCGAAGAGAGAGGGGCTGCCGGCAAGGAACACTCGGAGAACAGCCAATGACCTTCAAATCTACGTTAATCAACATCCTTCAAAGACAAGGAACCGCACTCCTCGCCGTTGCCTTCCTTGCCACGGCAGTTGTTCCAGGCGCTCTCGCACAATCGGATTCTGGACGGATCGTCGGTACCGTAACGGACACGACCGGTGCCGCCATTCCGCAAGCCAGCATCTCGCTCCTTAGTAAGGCGACAGGAGCAAAGCTGGTTGGGACCTCCAACGCAAGTGGCGAGCTGAACGTGTCCGCGGTTCCCGCCGGTGACTACATCGCGACAGTTGCTGCGCCGGGGTTCCAAACCCAGACGCAGTCACTCACCGTTGTTGTCACGACCAGTTTGACTCTGAACTTCGCTCTGAGACCCGGCGAGCAGACCACGACGGTTGAAGTGACCGGTGCCGCGTCCCTGGTCAACACCTCGGACCCAACTTTAGGAGAGACAATCGAGGAAAAACAGATTACCGAGCTGCCTTTGAACGGGCTCAACTCCCTAAATCTCGCGCTGTTGACACCTGGCGTGACCCAGGGCGCCTATGCCGAGCAGAACCAGGACGTGGCAGGCCGCCACGGGAGTACCGGCGGAAGTGCCATTTCAGTGAACGCATCGCGCCCTCAGGCCAACAACTTCATTCTGGACGGCGTGGACAACAATGACAGTCTCCAGAACGTGATCCTCTTCTTCCCGCCAGTCTTCGCCACTCAGGAATTCAAAGTGGACACGAGCGTAGCGCCCGCCCAGTACGGCCGTGGCGGCGGAGCCTTGGTGATCAGCTCCATCAAATCCGGCACCAACCAACTCCACGGGTCGGCGTTCGACTACTATCGCAGCAACAAGTGGGCGGCAAACCCAAACTACGAGTTTCCGTACAACGACGCCGCCGCCGGAGCAAAGCCCACCTATAACCAGAACATCTTTGGTGGCGCAGCAGGCTTGCCGCTTATCAAGGATAAGTTGTTCATCTTCGGCGACTATCAGGGTACGCGCTATCAACAGCCGGTCGGAAGCGGCTACGACACCGTGCCAACGCCGCTGATGCGCACAGGCAACTTTACAGAACTGCTCAATCCGGTACTTGCGAGTAGTGGTATCACGAACGGAAAAGCACCCTTCTACACAACGTATTTCCCTGCCTGCTATGCAAACTCCGCTGTCCTGAACAACGTGTTTCCTGCCACCGGCAGCACAGGCCAGATCTTTGACCCCCTGACGTGCGCTCCCTTTCAAGGGAACATTATCCCGCCCAACCGCTTGAATCCCGTCTCGCTCAATTACCTCAACGCATTCCCTCTGCCCACTCGCACAGATCGTCTCATCGGCAACTACTTCTACCAGCAGATTCAAGTTGGCAAATACAACACCTTTGACACTCGCCTCGACTGGACTGCCTCTCCCAGGGATCTGCTGTTCTTCCGGTTCTCTTACGACAACACCATTTCGGATCAGAACTCGCAACTTGCGGACAACCCCGGACACCCACCCCTTAACGCTTCAGGTCAAATCAACTATCTGCATGCCCGCGGGTACGATTTGGGATACACGCACACGTTCTCTCCCCGCGCAGTGAATCAATTCCGGCTGGCATACAACCGTGACAACTACGGGTACACCCCACCGAACTTCGGCCAGTCTGTTGGTGCAGAGCTCGGGATCTTGAATACGACCTTAGGTGCCGCAGCCAACACGGGAGGCCCCCTGACAGGTGGCTATGGAACAGACCTCACCTACACCGGCGACTACGGTCCTTATGAGGTGCCGCAAAACATCTATGAGGGCACAGACACGCTCAGCCTCACACGCGGCCACCATCAACTAAATGTTGGTGGAACGCTGATTCGCCGTGTGACGAACTACTACCGGCCGATCGAGGGTAAGGGTGGTATCTTCTATGACCCGCAACTTTTTACCGGTTATGACGAAAGCGAGTACGAGGTAGCGGGAGCCTCACAATACCAGATTGGCGCACAGACCGGCTTCTTCTCAAACATCAACCAGGAGGATGCGCTCTTTGCTCAGGATGACTGGCGTGTCAACAAACGGCTCACCCTTAATCTCGGCGTTCGCTATGACCTGCTCACCTGGCCGTATGAGGCACACAACCGGCAGAGCTCGTTCGACGTCACCAACGGTCATTTCCTGGAAGCCGGTGTTAACGGAGTATCGAAGACGATCGTCAAGCAGGATTACACCAACTTTGCACCACGCGTCGGGTTCGCCTATGACCTGAGTGGCGACGGCAAGACAGCTCTCCACGGCGGGTACGGCATCTTCTACTTTCCGGATTATGGAGGAATTAACAACCAGCTTGGACAGAACGTTCCCTTCAGCGGAAACAACTACTTCTTCGCATCAAGCGGTTATTGCATCACTTTGAGCGGTCAGACTTCTACGCTGCAGGCACCGGATTCCTGCGCCGGTTATACAAGTCCCGCCGCCGTTACCTCACCGCTGCCACTGCCGACTTCAACCGCCAGCTTCAACATTGCCGATCCACCGGCGAACATCTCGGGTACGGCGATCAACGTCAACAATAAGCACAGTCGAGTCC
>CAXTMK010000016.1:4929-15000 GCA_964245315.1 uncultured Acidobacteriaceae bacterium
CAACAGCAGTTGTCCCCCAGGGATGTGTTCAGTGCCGCATACGTCGGTACTCACTCGGATCGACTATCCACCTTCTACAGCCTCACGAATTACCACATCGGTGCAACGACCCTCCCGTACGCAAACCAGGATGGCGGCATCACCTATAACTTGTACAACGGTAGCGGCAACTACAACGGTCTGCAACTGCACTATGAACATCGCTCGAAAGACTTGCTTGCTACGGCCTCCTACGCCTGGTCACATGCGCTCGACAACACCGATAGCCCATATGGCGGGACTCCTGTAGCCGTCCTGTTGTGGTACGACCAGGCTGCGAACTACGGGAATTCGAGCCAGGACGAACGGCATATCTTCAGCTCTTCCTTCGTCTATAACTTGCCATTCGGTAAGGGAGAGCGGTTTGGAGGACGGGCGAATCACCTCGTCGATCTACTCATTGGCGGATGGCAAGTGAACGACATCGTTCAACTATCAACCGGGCAACCAGTAGACATTCAGGCTGGAGGCAGCGGTCAAGAAGCTGTGACTAACCGGCCGGATCTGGTTGCTCCCATCGAATACCCGAAGAAGCTCACAGAGTGGTTCAATCCTGCCTCTTTCAGTTCCAACCTTCCCTCTCGGGCCGCGACGGATCTACCTAACACCCAGGTGTACACGCGCCTGGGAACTCTGGGTCGTAACGCGGTCTACGGCCCCGGGTTTCGCGACATGGACCTTGGTCTCCAGAAGAACTTTCATATCGTGGAAGGCAAGCAACTGGAGATCCACGGAGACGCCTTCAACGTAACGAACACGCCCAGCTTCTCGAACCCAGACAACGTGCAGTCAGGCGACGTCTTCGGCGCCATCACGGGGGAACGTAGTACGGCAAGACGAATCCAGCTCGCTGCAAGGCTAACCTTCTAAGCTACCAGGGACCGCGTTGCTCTTTGAGTACGCGGTCCGCCTTCTCTTGCTTGTTACCGCTTAGAAGTGTCTCTTGCTTAGGAGTGTTATGCCGTTGGTTCTTCTTCGCAGTCACAATCGGATACGAAAAGGTCAGATCGCCGGTTGTCTTCAAATCCTTTGTATGTCGATCAGCCTGTCGCTTCTTGTCATTCCTCGAGCACGCGCGGCGGAACCGCGCGAAAGCGGCCAGAACACACCGGACCGTGCGCAGAACGTTCCTTCCTGGATGGACCAGGCCATCTTCTATGAGATCTTCCCGCGGGCGTTCTCTTCCGAGGGCACACTGAACGGTGTCACGGCCCGACTGGACACTTTGCAGAAGCTTGGCGTTAACGTACTTTGGTTTATTAATTTTAAGGCGATCTGGTAGTTCTAGAGTTTAGTCATGTTCGGCAGCGTGTATGCAGTCAGTGACTACTATGCTGTCAACCCGGACCTTGGAACAAAGGAAGACCTCCTACGGTTGGTCCAGGCCGCGCATAGGCGGCATATGCGCGTGATCCTGGACGAAGTGTCGGACCATACGGCGTGGGATAGCGTCATGATGTCACACCCTTCGTACTATAAGCGTGACGCTAATGGGAAGATCCTGTATCCCCATTCGTGGACCGATGTTGCTGCTCTTGATTACGGTGATCCTGAACTACGCAAATACATGGTTGACATCTATGTTTATTGGCTCAAGACGTTTGACCTCGATGGATTCCGTTGTGATGACGCAGGAGATGTACCGACCACATTCTGGGACCAGGCGAGCACCGCGCTACGCGCCATTCGGCCGAACGTCCTCTTGCTCGCGGAGGCATCACAACCAGAGTTGCTGCGTCAGGACTTCAACATCGATTACGCCTGGCCCCTACTGGACACAATGAACTTGGTCATTATGGATGGGAAGCCTGCGTCTCTGATCCGGGATGAAATGGATAGGCAGGGCTCACGCTTTCCAGCCGGAACCTGGCACATGCTGATCAGCGATGACCACGACACGCGCCGGGCTGTCGTACGTTATGGTGCACAGGCTGCTCTTGCTGCATCGGCTCTGGTTTTCACTTTGCCTGGCGCCCCGATGCTCTATAACGGCATGGAGGTGGCCGATACGACACCTTCAACAGGTCCTGCGCTCTTTGAGAAGGAACCCATCTTCTGGCAAGCAGGGCAGGTAGAACCTGAGATCCCGGAGTTCTACAACGTGATGATACCTTTTCGGAAGAACTCGCCCGCTTTGCGGCGTGGTGAGCTCGTGTGGCTTCATAACTCCGACGAGGATCACGTAATAACGTATTTGCGCCGTCTGCCGGAAGAGACGGTGCTTGTGGCAGTCAATTTTTCCAGCGTTCCCTTCGCCGGAACGATCGAAGCGAGTGGCATGGCCTGGAAGGAGATCGTCCTGAGCAACTTCGCCCATGTCAGCGAAGCAGGAATGCCCACTGGCCACGCTTTCGTGCCGCCCCCACCCGCCGCCTTGCCGGCACTGTCATTACCACCCTTTGGAGTACGAATCTTTCGCAACTCACAGGACCTTAGCCACGAGTAAACAGGCTGAGGTGAAGGTCTTCCAGGAGTCATCTTGTTGTCACTATTGCCACGATTTGTCTCTTCATTGCGAGGTCTGCACGTTTCGGCGGCTAACGCCCTTGCAGGCTGCTGTGCCGTGATCGTTTTCATGACAGCAACCTTGGAGGTGTCGGCACAGACGATTCCGTTCACTTCCTTGCCAAACGGTGTCCGTGTACAGAGTGAGGGGCAGCTCATTGAAGTCACGGCACTCCGCGATGACGTATTGCGTGTGCGGGTCTGGTCGAATGGGCAGGAACCCGAAAGCGCGTCCTGGGCTGTCCTGCCAACCTCGTTGCACAGCTCAATCGCAGTGACGGGACTAGCGCATGGCTTTAAGACTGACAAGCTGGAAGTCGTCGTGGGTTCCAACCTTAGCCTTACCGTGTCGGATCTCAGTGGTCACGTTCTGCAGGAGGATGCCGAGCCCATCGTCAGGCATGGCAGTGACTTTCGCGTGTACAAGCGATCCACCGCAGACGATCACTTCTTTGGGCTAGGTGACAAACCCGGTCCACTTGATCGCGCAGGCGAGGCTTTCACTATGTGGAACACCGATCACTTCGCCTGGCAGGAGTCGACAGATCCTATCTATAAGAGCATTCCATTCTTCTTGCAGATGCGGCAAGGAAGAACGCTCGGTGTTTTCTTCAACAACACTTTCCGCAGCTTCTTTGATTTCGGTCGTGAGAATCCTACCGAGTACAGCTTCGGCTCAACGGATGGCCCGCTGGACTACTTCCTTCTCTACGGACCGGAACCAAAGCATGTCCTGTCCGCCTATGCCTGGCTAACCGGGCCTACCCCGTTGCCGCCGCTGTGGTCACTGGGCTTTCAGCAGTCGCGCTACACGTATTCACCGGAATCAGAACTCCTGGAAGTGGAACATCGCCTGCGTGCAGATCACATCCCCTCCGATGTTCTTTGGCTGGATATCGACTTTCAGAAGAACGACATGCCGTTCACGGTCGACCCTGACAAGTTCCCCAACTTCCCGCAGTTGGTCAGGAGTTTGTCTGCAGACCAGTTCCGTCTCGTCGTAATCACGGACCTCCACATCGCAGATCAACCAGGGATAAACTACGCTCCCTACGATTCAGGCACTGCAGGCGACAGGTTCGTGAAGCTGCCGGACGGCTCTCCTTACGTCGGGACGGTGTGGCCCGGGCCATCCCTCTTCCCGGAATTTACGCAGGCGCAAACGCGCGAATGGTGGGGTTCACTCTACAAAGAATTCATCGGAGATGGCGTAGCGGGCTTCTGGAATGACATGAACGAACCGGCGGTCTTTAATGTAGCAACCAAAACCATGCCCGACGCTGTGCAACACCGCATTGATGAGCCTGGCTTCGCCAAACGCACCGCGACTCATCTTGAGATCCACAACGTGTACGGGATGCTCAACTCCGAAGCAACCTACGAGGGTGTGTTGAAGTTGCGTCCGAACGAACGACCTTTCGTCATGACAAGGGCGAGCTTTGCCGGAGGCCAGCGATATGCGGTCACCTGGACCGGAGATAACAGCGCCACCTGGAATCACCTGCGAATGACGATGCCGCAGCTCCTGAACCTTGGGTTGAGTGGATTCTCTATGGCCGGTGCTGATGTGGGAGGGTTCGCCGGTTCACCCTCACCCGAACTACTCACGAAGTGGCTTGAGATTGCGGCATTTCAGCCCATCGACCGTGACCATTCTGCTAAAGGAACTCGCCAGCACGAGGTCTGGGTAGATGGTCCAGCGCAGGAGGACATCCGCCGCCACTTCATAGAAGAGCGCTATCGACTCCTGCCTTACCTGTACACCACGGCAGAGGAAACCTCGCACTCGGGCATTCCCATGATGCGGCCGCTCTTTGTCGAATTCCCCGACGCAAGTGCGGACGACCATCCGATCGATCTGGATGACAACGGAAGTGAGTTCATGGTCGGCAAGGATCTTTTGGTAGCACCCAATCCTTCTCCGGACGAGATCGCGTCGTACGAGGTCAACCTTCCGCCGGGCACTTGGTATGACTACTGGACAGGTGAACGATTCGAGCGCGGCGACAAGACACAGACACGCGATCTCGAACAACGGGACAAGCTGAGCGTAAACAAACCCGTCCTGGTCAAACCCGCCCTGGACGTCCTTCCGGTCTATGTGCGAGGTGGCAGCATTCTACCTACAGAGCCTGTGACCCAGAGCACAGAGGAAAAGCCTGTCGGACCGCTCACGCTGGGCCTTTACCTCGCCGCCGACCCTGGCGCTCCATGTTCCGGGGAGGTTTACGTAGACGATGGGCACAGCTTCGAGTATCGCAAAGGCAGCTACGCTCGTGTGCGATTCTCCTGCTCCATAGCGCAGGATGGGTCGCTGACGGTGCAGGTGGCGCCCCAGGAAGGCAGCTTCGCCGTCTGGTGGAAAGACTATCGGTTGGAGATTCACGGGTGGACCCCGACGTTGAACACGGCTGTTCTCGGCAAGACAAGCCTTCCTATACAACACAACACGAATCGCTGGACCATCACGATTCCAGCAAACGTCCGCGGCGAGATTCTCCAGATTCGCTAGCGAGCCGCTCAACCATAACTTGCAGTCGAAAACTTTGGGTTCTTCACCTGCGACGACACATGACATGCGTACCCGTCTCATACCAAACCGCGGTTGACTTTATATCCTCTCGCTTCTCATGCTCCTCGCAGGTTTGATTCCGTCAACGCCCACAGCTGCACAGACTGAACCGCCCATCCCGAGTGGGGACATCCGCATTCACTACTATCGTCCGGACGGAATCTACACGGGTTGGACGATGTACGCCTTCTTTGACACTACCGAACCAAACAACTTCCTCGGGGGCCGATCCGGATTTCGGGTACCGATAGCTGGGGCGTTTATTTCGATGTTGGCGGCACAGCTGGCGCGACTAACGTTGGCCTCATCATTCATAACGGCAACACCAAGGATCCAGGACCCAACCAGTCCGTCCGTCCAGCCACACAAGGTGACGAGTTCCGGGGGGAAGTCTCCGGGAATGACAACTTTCTTACCCATCAGCCCGTTCCAGGCACTGGGGGACAAGACCCTCCGATTCCTGCGAATCATGCTCGCATTCACTACTACCGGCCAGACGGCAACTATGACAATTGGCTTCTCTATGTCTATGGCGCCACAACCGATCCCACGGGCAACTTCTGCGTCACGAACGACTCCTATACTGGCTACGACAGTTACGGGCCATACTTTGACGTTGGGGTCGTACCCGGGCATCCTGGCTTTATCATTCACAACTGCATCACTGGCGCAAAAGATCCTGGACCGTTCATCGATCTGCTGTTCGACTGTCTTCCACTCGTCCCACAGTTATCGATCATGTTGCGCATCACAGGTGTCAACGTGTTCTCTGCGTTCTCCAGAACATCAGCTATCGCGGCCTTCAGCTTCGCCGGCTTCTGCGCGAACGCCATGCCGCGTTCAAGTAGAAACGCCCGCATCTGGTTGATGACCGCGGTGCGTCGGGAGACCAGCCGATCACGAATCGGGTGCATCGCGTGCAGCTCGAGCTGGTCATCTGTCCTGATCGGAACAAAGCGCATGTTCTTGCGCTCGACCGCTTCGGCAATCGCTTCTGCATGGACGAGGTCGTTCTTGTTGGATTTCACAAACGGCTTCACGAACTGCGCCGCGATCAGGCGTACATTATGTCCCTGGTTGCGTAGTGCTCTTCCAGGAAAATGCGCTCCAGAGCAGGCTTCCAGACCAATCAGCGAAGTCTGCATGTTCGCCGTGAACGCCAACAGTTTCTTCTGTGACGTCAACGTTAACCAGACTGATTCCAAACCGCTTAGCGAATTGGAAGGCGGCCCTGAAAAGGCCGGCGTCGGCGGTCGATCCCGTCTCTGGCCACCACTCTCTTCGAGCACTTACCTCGGGTGCTGAGAGAGCTTCCTCCACAGGAGAAGTCAGCAGCCCTATGGGTTGGTGCATGCCATCGCACCGAACAGGCGATCGCTTATGCGGTAAGCTCGTAACTGGAATGAATGCTGACTCCGCTCCAAACACTCCAGACTTTCAAAGCTTCTTCATGGGCGGCTTCGAGTGCGCTACGCACCGGCGCCGCGACCAGCGCCGCCTCGACGTAGTAGCCCACACCCGGCACGACCAATGCTGCGCGGAAGACTACCGGCTGCTCGCTCAGGCTGGCGTCAGAACCGTTCGCGACGGTCTGCGCTGGCATCTGATCGAGAGCGCCCCCGGCGTCTACGACTGGGGCAGCTTTCTTCCGATGCTGCGCGCCGCCCATGCCACCGGCACGCAGGTGATCTGGGATCTCTGCCACTGGGGCGTTCCCGACTGGGTCGATGTCTTCTCCGAAGAGTTCGTGCCTCACTTCATCACCTTCGCGGCGGCAGCCGCCAGACTGATCTGCGATGAGCGCGCGGCGGCCGGTCTCACCGCTCCGGCCCTCTACTGCGCCATCAACGAAGTCTCCTTCTGGGCCTGGGTCGGCGGCGATGTGGAGCACTTTCATCCCTTCGGCAAGGATCGCGGCCACGAAATGAAGAAGCAGCTGGCGCGAGCCTCCATCGGGGCGATTCGCGCGGTTCGAGCGGTCGATCCACACGCGCGCTTCGTGCAGGCCGAGCCGCTCATCAACATCTCGGTCAATCCGCGCGACACGCACCGCGACCTGGTCGCGGACAGGATTGCCGCGGCCGGGCATACCGAAGCCCAGTACCAGACCTGGGATATGATCGCCGGCCTGCGCGATACGGAGCTGGGCGGCGCTCCCGACCTGCTCGACATCGTCGGCGTGAACTATTACTGGAACAACCAGTGGCTTCATGCGGGTGCCCCCACTCCGCCCGGCCATCTGCAGCATCGCGCCCTGCACCTGATGCTTTACGACCTGTGGCAGCGTTACCAGCGGCCCATCCTCATCACGGAGACGGGCGCCGAGTCGGGCGGGGCGGTCGGCTGGCTTGCCTATATCGGAGCGGAGGTACGCCAGGCGCAAAAGCTCGGTGCCCAGATCCTCGGCGTCTGCCTCTACCCGGTGATGGATTACCCCGGCTGGGACGACGAGCGCCATTGCCCCTGCGGTCTCATCGAAGCTTCGCCGGACTGGAGCACGCGCCGACTCCGGGGGGATCTGGTGGAGGAACTCGAAATCCAGCGCATGCTCTTCGCCCGCGCCGCAAGTCAGCAGGCGTTGGCAGAGGCTTCCTGAAGGCTCCGGATCATTGCCCGCAGCCGCTTGTTGGCGTGCTCGACACACTGATCGCGCCGGCCCTTATAGCTCTCCCACATCAGCCGTTCGCACTCGATCGCTTCCAGAAAGTGCGGCTCCACGGCATGCCGTAAGCGCGCCTGCTTCATCTGCGTCCGCCAGTCTTCCGAAAAGGCGTGAAGCGGAAGGCCACGGTCGCGAGCATGAAATCGGCGCAGTTTATGCAGCAGCGCAAAGCGATAGGCCAGCCAGCTTGCGGAAGGCACCAGCTGATCCTTGCCTTTGCTGCTCATTCCCTGCCAGCGCCGCAGTTGTCCGGAGAGGCCGACGGGACAGCGTCCGTTCAGCCGCAGCGACGTGTAGACGACGACCTTCGGCTCGTGCCGAATGGTGACGCCGCTGCGCTCCAGCGCGACCACGAACGCAACATCCTCCAGGCATCGCACCGGAGGCAGGCCCCCTGCGCGGGCATAGGCCTGCGGAGTGCAGGCCAGCGACGCTCCGAAGTGCTCCAGATGCCGCGGCCAGGGGTCGCCCTCCTGCGGGTCGAGCAGATGTTCGAGCTGCGCCTGCAGACGCTGATACTCGCGATCCGCCTGCACGGCGCGCTGCACGCCGCGCGGCAGCTTCGCGAAATGGCCGGGCTTCCACTCGATCATGCCTCCGACCGCGTACGCCCCGCGAGCGATGGCACGCAGGTTCTGCGCGATCCAGTCGGGAGCGACCACGGTGTCGGCGTCGGTGGTCAGGATCGCCGTCGCGCGCGCTCTCAGGCCGCGCATCCGGTGCCATGCCGTATCCATCAGCCAGCGCCGCGCCGTGCCCACATGGGCATGCTTCGGGGGAATGCGGCGCTTGACGATATGCAATTGAACCGCAGGATGCTCAGCCTTCCAGCACTTCGCTACGTGAAGCGAGTCATCGGTACAGTTGTTCAGAAGCAGAATGATCTCGAAGCGCTCCGGCCCCAGCGGCTTTCCGAAGCAGTCGACCTGCCGCGCCAGCGCGTTCAGCGTCGCCGGTAAAGAAGCTCGTTCGTTGCGCACCGGGATGACCACACAGGCGCGGCATGCCGACAGCGGCTTTCCAGCGAGAAGTGCGGGTCGGGGTTTGAACTCGTTGGCTGCGCTCACCTGATAACCTGCGCGGTATCGTCCCGAAGTGGCGACAGAAGCACAATCTTCACGAGCATTGTCTCCGGATGCTAAAGTTCTTACAGCGGAATTTCCGTCCGCTGGGACGCTTTGATGCAACTGCAACTCCAGCCGTTCCTTGTTCATGGCTGAATTTTCGACATCCAACTCCAGCCATTCCGCTCGCGTCTCATCGAATGAAAACCAAACAGCCGGGGACGTCGTACGACGGCCAGTATAGACAAATCTGTGCACTGAGCCGGAGCCAATCTTGGAATATTTCACGTCCTCCAGTACCGTTTCTTCCGTCCCGCAACAGAGCGCGGGTCCGTCCGATCTGCTTTGCTTCAGCCATCTGCGCTGGCACTTCGTCACGCAGCGTCCGCAGCATCTGCTCTCCCGCGCCGCTCGCGACCAGCGTGTCTTCTACTGGGAGGAGCCGGTCTGGCACCACGAAGGCGAGTTGCCTTGCCGCCTCGATAGCGGGCCCGGCATGCACCTGGAAATTCTTCAGGAGGGTGCGTCGCTCTGGGTGCTTCGTCCGCACATGAACCGGGGTATCGACAGTGAGGCCGGTCAGCGAACGCTGCTCGCCGAGTTCATGGCATCCTTCCACGTCGAACGCTTCGTGCTCTGGTTCTACACACCGATGGCGCTTGGCATTGCCGAGCACCTGAAGCCGGAATTGACAGTCTACGACTGCATGGACGAGCTCAGCGCCTTCCTCCATGCACCTGCACAACTCGTGGAACGCGAACGGCAGCTGCTCGAAGCCGCGGACGTCGTCTTTACCGGAGGCATCAGCCTCTATGAATCCAAACGGCGCCAGCATGCCAACGTGCATGCGTACCCCAGTTCGATTGAAATCGAACATTTCGCGCAGGCGAAAGAGGCCCGCGCCGCGGAACCCGCCGATCAGGCTGGCATCCCCCATCCGCGCGCCGGCTTCTACGGCGTCATCGACGAGCGCTTCGACGTGGCCCTGCTGGCTGCGATCGCAAATCTCCGGCCGCACGTCCACTTCATCCTGCTGGGACCGGTCGTCAAGATCGACTCGGCCAGCCTGCCGCACGCAGCAAACATCCACTACCTGGGCGGAAAGAGCTACGCCGAGCTGCCGTCCTATCTCGCGGGCTGGGATGTCGCGCTGATGCCGTTCGCTCTGAACGAGTCGACGCGCTTCATCTCGCCGACCAAAACTCCGGAGTATCTCGCCGCCGGCAAGC
>CAXTMK010000016.1:15010-52920 GCA_964245315.1 uncultured Acidobacteriaceae bacterium
AGGCTACGGCGAGCCGGACCTGGTCGCCATCGCCGAGACACCCGAGTCGTTTGCCGCTGCCATTGACGTCGCCCTGCAGCCCCAAACGGACGCCTGGCGCGAGGCCGTTGCGAAGAAGCTGGCGGAGAGCTCCTGGGACTCCACCTGGGACAGCATGCAGCGTCAGATGGCGCGCGCCGATGTGAACCAGCCAAAGCACCCGGCGCCTGCTTCAGCGTCACATAAGATCACGCCGGATCCCGCCGGGATGCGCCTGCCGGCTATGCCGGTCTATCAGTCCTTCCGGCGGCCGCGCAGCGAGAGCTTCGACTACATTGTGGTCGGGGCGGGCTTCGCGGGCAGCGTGCTGGCGGAGCGGCTGACCAGCCAGATGGGTAAGCGCGTGCTGCTGATCGACAAGCGCAACCATATCGGTGGCAATGCGTACGACTTCCATAACGAGCACGGCATTCTGGTGCACAAGTATGGTCCGCATATCTTCCATACCAACTCCGAGAAGGTGCTCAATTATCTTTCGCGCTTCACGTCCTGGCGGCCATATGAGCATCGCGTAATAACCAGCGTCGACGGCCAGCTGCTTCCGGTTCCCATCAATCTGGATACGATCAACCGGCTCTATGGGCTTGACCTCAAAGCCGACGGCATGAAGGCGTTCCTCGCCGAACGCGCCATCCAACCGGCGGTGATCCGCACCTCGGAGGATATCGTCGTCAGCCGCGTCGGACGCGAGCTCTACGAGAAGTTCTTCCGCAACTACACGCGCAAGCAGTGGGGCGTCGACCCGTCGCAACTCGATTCCAGCGTGGCCGGCCGCATCCCCGTGCGCTTCGACCGCGACGACCGCTACTTCTCGGATGTGTACCAGGTCATGCCGGTGCACGGGTATACGGCGATGTTCGAACGCATGCTCGACCAGCCGAAGCTGACGGTGCGGACCGGCGTGGACTACAAGGACCTCGCGCGGTCCTATCCCGCGGCGAAGATCGTCTACACCGGCCCCATCGACGAGTATTTCGACTTCCGCTTCGGTCCCCTGCCTTACCGCTCGCTCGAATTCCGCCACGAAACGCACGACCGCGAGGTGTTCCAGAGCGCGCCGGTGGTCAACTATCCCAACGATCATGCCTACACGCGCATCACGGAGTTCAAGTACCTGACCGGCCAGAAACACGCCAAAACGAGCATCGTCTATGAATACCCGCAGGCCGAGGGCGACCCGTACTATCCAATCCCGCGCCCGGAGAACATGGCCATCTATACGCGCTACCAGCAGCTTGCTCTGGCGGACAGCCAGATCCACTTCTGCGGCCGCCTGGCGACCTATCGCTATCTCAACATGGATCAGGTCGTCGCGCAGGCGCTGAGTACATTCCAGCGCATCGCCGGCCAGGAGACAGTCTCGTTTCAGATGGCGGAGGAAGACACGCTTACGGGAGTTCGTGAGCGCATCGCGTAAGCGCAGCAAAGGAAAGAGCGAAAAGCAGATCCCTGCGGGATGACAAACAAGGGTTTTATTTGTCATCCCGCAGGGATCAGCTTTTGTTCCATCCAGCCTGCATCGACTCTGAACCCTAACCCAAAACTCTCGACTGTGCAGAGATCGTTTTTCGCCCGGCGCCTGCGCAGAGTACGAAACCTAGTCTTCCGGGACGACCTCGATGGCATTCACAACCGGATAGTTCACCACCGGGATAAACGAAAGTTCGATCCTGCCGCTCCTGCTCGCCTGAATGTGTTCGAACGTCTTCATCTGCAGAGGCGAGCCGCCCGAACCCAGAATGTCGAAGTTCTTCAGCAGCAGTTCGCCGTTGCAGGAGACATCGAAGACACGGCTGCCTGGGCCGCCGCTGCCGCCGTTATCCTTGCCGAACCACGGCTCGCGAAAGAACAGGCGAACGCGATAACGTGCGTCCGGCACCGCAGGAATACTGTAGCGGAAGCGGCCGATGCGATCCGATTGATACAGCCCGAGATCTTCTCGCCGGACAGTCTCCGTCTGACCGCGCCGCCCTCCGCTGAAGTAACGATCCGAGGCCCAGAACTGGCCCTCGCCATCTGTAAAAGGCCGGGAGCCGGCGACGATGCGCACCGGCAACAGGCGTGGCGACGGCGCCGGGACTACGTCGACCGCATCCAGCAGCGAGATTTCGCTGGTGAAGTCGACGTGAATGGAGCCGTCGTTCTCCGGCACCACCCCGGCCGCCACCACCGCGGTCGCGATGCCGTGGCCGCCGGCCTCGTCGACCACATCCACGCGGATGGACGGCCCGGCGTTAATGGAAAGAAACGCAACCCGTGTGGCCGGCGGCAGATCCGAGGTTTCGGCGAAATAGAAGTGCAGTTCGTAGAGCTTCTGCGTCACCGGGAAGAGGCAATGCGCCATTCCGTGTACCCCGGCAAGATACACAGGCGCATCCTCCGTGCCTTCGATCTTCTGCGCGGGCACCGACACATCCGACCCTCCCTGGCAAAAGTTACCGCTCGTCCAGGCCTGGCCGGAGTGGTCGACGTACGTCTTGCGCCCGCTCCCCATAAGCGCATGAATCGTGGCCTGCGGCGCCGGCAGCGACTTTGGCGTATTGAGTGAAGAAGCTGAAGACGTCCCGTCGGCCCATCCCAACCAATGCCTCGACGCCCATAGCCCACCGGCGATGAGGAGGATCATCTTCAGCGCGACTGCCGTCCAAAGCCTTGCATGAAGGCGGGCGGGCGGAGCGACTTGTTTCGGCGGCGACGCCGCTTCAATTTTTCCTTTCGGCGGTTCGAATGCCTCGGGCGCGGGCGGCAGGTGCGGTCGCGACATGGGGACGAACGACGGATCGTATCGCCCGGGTGGTATGACCAATCGAAAGGGGCGATCCGCGCCTTCATGCTGGTACACCTCCTGCAGGCGCTTGCGCAGCGAGTGCACGGTCACCCGGACGATGGTGTCGGTGTGCGGGTCGAAGTCGGTTCGCCGGCCAAGAGCTTCGGTGGCGATTGTGTACTCCTTGATCTTGTGCGCACGGCCGGCAAACCGCGTCTCGCAGATATAGCGGAGTACGCGCGCCAGATTGCCGGAACGGCCCAGGACACCGGAGGTGAGCAGCCACTCGACCTCTTCGCGCTCAGCGTCGGCCGCCGGGTTTGTGGGCGCAACAGACTCCGGAGATTCGATAACTCTCACGACCGAGGATTCTATACCTCTCAAACATCAGTTCACAATGCGGCGGGGCGTCAGTTGGACTAACAAACGCTAACAATGCCGCTAACGTCCAGCAAATGGGCCTTTTCTTGGACGCACTCGAATCATAACCCTCATTCACCGCGGAATTCACGAGACATACCGCCCCCCACTTGCTAGGGTGTTGTGTCACGCAAGAAACCCATCAACCGTCCGTGAGCCTTGCGCTTGCCGTGCGGCCGGATGGCTGAAGATATCGATTTCCAACGATGTGGAGAAATTTTCATGAAGAACCAAGTGAATGCATACCTCGCCAGTGCAAAAAAGCTCCTCACCTTAAGCTGGATTGCCGCCCTGTTTCTGTTCGCGGCCACCGTCTGCGGCAACGCGCAGCAGATTACCGGCGCCGTCACGGGCACGGTCACAGACATGTCCGGGGCTTTGGTGGCAAACGCTACCGTCACAGCAAAGAACGATGGCACCGGCCTGACGCGGAGCGCAACCAGCGACAGTGCCGGCGCGTATGTCATCCAGTATCTGCCGGTTGGAACCTACACGGTGACGGTCGAAGCGCCCGGCTTCAAGCGGTTCGTGCAGCAGAACCTCGTCATTCAGGTGGATCAGACCCAGCCCCTGCCGGTTGCGCTGGGTGTCGGCACAACCTCTGAGACCATCATCGTTACGACAGCGCCTCCGCTGGTCAACACCACCAGCGAGACTCTTGGTCGGACCATTTCGCCCGACGAGATCAACAATCTTCCGCTGGTCAATCGCAACGCTTACACCGAGCTATCGTTGACGCCCGGCGTGCAAAGCAACAGCGCCAGTTCGCAGTCCAATCCCAGCGGCACGCCGAACTTCGTTCTGGGCGTTCCTTCCACGCAGGTCATCGTGAACGGCGGCGTGGATGGCGGCGTCCCCATGGTCAGCTTCTACCTGGATGGCGGATTCAACATGACCGGCCTGCGCAACTACGGAAATGCGCTGCCGAATCCCGACGCCCTGGAGGAGTTCCGTGTCGAAACCAGCAACTTCGCGGCGCAATATGGACGCATGTCCGGTGCTGTCGTCACGGCGGTCACGAAATCGGGCAGCAACCACCTCCACGGCTCAGCGTTCGAGTTTATCCGCAACACCGCTCTGAACGCTTACTCGTGGGTGCCGACAGGTGCGCAGAATCCCAATACCAAAATCAATCTTCCGCTGCACCGCAATCAGTTCGGCGGAACGGTGGGTGGGCCCATCAGGACGGACAAGGCGTTCTTCTTCTTCAGCTATGGCGGGCTGCGCCAGACCAGCGGCCAGTTGCTGACCGGCGGCATTGTGCCCACGGCGCTGGAGCGTCTTGGCGACTTTACGAAATCGCCTGTTCTGCCCTACAAGCCCGGCACCAAAACCGCCTGGACTGGCGTGAACAGCTCGCCTGACTGCCTGGTGGCGACAGCCGGCTGCATTCCGCAGGCTTCGCTCGACCCTAACCGCGGCCAGCCTGATGGCCAAGCTGGTGCCGCTGCCTAACACCAACGTCACGCCGGCGGCGAGCACCATCACGAACACAGGCGCAGGCACGACATTCCTCGAAGGCTACACCGGCGCCTATACGACCCCGACCACAGAAGATGAGTACCTGGGTAAATACGATCAGCAGGTTGGCACCAACGACCACCTGTTCGCCAGTTACTTCACGATCAAGTCGGTGAGCGCCGCCTACGGCGGCGGCAACATTCCGTACATGGTGAACCAGTCCAACGCGCGGCAGCAGAACGTGAACATAAGCGATGTCCACACGATCAACGCGCGGATGGCGAACCAGACCTGGCTGACATTCACTCGCGTCGCCGGCGGACGCGTCAACCTGCCCGCCACCGACCTGAGCGCGTTTGGTTCGAACTTCACCATCCAGGGGCCGAGAGCGCTGCCGCAGCTTGCCATCTCTTCGGGCTTCGCCGCGGGCGGCTCGCTTGCCGGGCCGGTCAGCAACACGAACTTCTACGGCATTCGCGATGTGTTCACCTTGTCCAAGGGCAACCACGATCTGAATATCGGCGGCGAGTTCTCGCTGGAGAAGGATGCGGTTCAGGGAAACCTGTATAACTTCGGCGTCTTCAACTTCCAGACCTCGGGGCCCACCTCCACCGGCAACGTTCCGCAGGCCGACTTCGTTGCCGGTCTGGTAGCTTCGATGGAACAGGACACGCCTTACCACACGCTCACCAGTTACTTCTTCGGCGCGGGCTTTGTGCAGGATGCGTGGAAGATCACGCCGCGTCTCACCGCCAACCTCGGCCTGCGTTACGACATCGAGGAGTCCCCCGTCGAGTCGCAGAACCTGACGACCGGCTTCGTTCCGGGACGCCAGTCGACCGTCGTTCCATCGGCTCCGCTGGGCGTACTCTTCCCGGGCGACAGCGGTATTCCGCGTGGCATCGCGCAGACCTCCTACGACCACGTATCGCCGCGTGTCGGCCTGATCTTCGATCCGTTCGGAACAGGCAGGACGGCGGTTCGCGCCGGAGCCGGTATGTTCTTCGGCAGCGTCTCGGGCAATGAGTGGAACCAGCCGGGCAATGCGCAGCCGTTTGCCATCCGCCAGACCTTCCAGTCCATCACCTCGTTTACCAACATCTACGGCAACACGGCCTCGTTCCCGAACGGCGATCCGTTCCCGTATACCTACAACCCCGCATCGCCGCGCTTCCTTCCCGCGGCGGCGGTCGAGTCCATCGACCCGAAGTACAAGTGGCCGGTCTCCTACCAGTTCAACGCGGCGGTCGAACAGCAGATGCCGTGGGGCATCAGCCTGCAGACGGCTTACGTTGGAAATTTCGTGCGCCACGTGCCGGACGGCATCGACGGCAACAATCCCGTCTACGCAGCAGGGGCGTCCTCGACCCAGACCAGCATCACCGCGCGCCGCCCCTACAACACGAACGGCGCGCTGGGACAGGTGATTCTGATTACCTCCGGCCAGACGGCGAACTATAACTCGCTGCAGGTATCAGCGCACAAGTCGCTGACGAGCCACCTGCTGCTGAACGGCTTCTACGTCTGGAGCCACTCGATCTGGAGTGCGAACTCCAGCGCGATCGGAATCTCAACCGCACAGAACTACAGCGCGCTGAACGAAGAGCGTGGCCCCTCAGATAACGACAAGCGCAATACCTCGTCGATCTCGGCCGTGTACAAGATCGACTACTACCACGGCAATAGTTTCCTCGCGAAGAACCTCGCCAATGGTTGGAAGGTCTCCACGATCTCCTACTTCAACAGCGGTTCGCCGTACAACATTACGACCGGCTCCGACAAGAATCTGGACGGCTACAACAACGACCGTCCAAATGTGGCGCCGGGCGTAACCAAGGGTGCGCTTCAACTGGACAAGCACCGCAATCGCTTCGTGGAGGCAAACAGCGGCTGGTTCAACACCACGGTGAACGGCGCCGCCGCGTTCGTGGCCAACGGACCGGGCGTTGCGGGCGGCATCGGGCCGGGCGGAGCCGACGGTAACGTGTCGCGCGACTTCCTGGCGGGGCCGGGCTTTCGCGACATCGACATGGCCGTGGAACGCGACTTCGTGTTCGAGCATGGGGTAGGGTTTGCGTTCCGCGCCGAAGCCACGAACGCCTTCAACATGGTCAGCCTGAACAACCCGACGGGTACTCTGTCGTCGGGAAACTTCAGCAAGATCACAGCCGCGGCCCCGATGCGCATCTTCCAGTTCGGCGGACGTATTACCTTCTAAGGACGCGGCTTTACCGAAGACGGAAGCAGGCCTGACGCGGCTGCTTCCGTCTAAGTTCATTGTGAAAAGAGAATCCATGCTGAAGAGTCCTGCCCCCACGCGCCTGTTCGTTCAAACCGTCTTACTGGCACTATGCGCGGGAGCCTCCACGGCCCAATCGAAGACGACCGTTCTGGTCGACGTCGATCACCGCAGGACGCTCAGCCTGGATGGCGACTGGCACTACATCGTCGACCCCTACGACGGAGGCCTGTATAACTTCCATCGCGAGCTGCGCAAGGACGGCTACTTCCTCAACGGCGCTCCGGAGACGGGCAGTGTAGGCCTGATCGAATACGACTTCAGCAAGTCGCCCACGCTCAAAGTTCCGGGCGACTGGAACATGCAGGATCGGTCTCTCTTCTACTACGAAGGCCTGCTCTGGTATCAGCGCAACTTCACCTATCAGCCCGTCGCCGGCCACAAGACCTTCCTGCATATCGGCGCCGCGAACTACAAATCCATCGCGTGGGTAAACGGCCAGAAGGCCTGCGAGCATGAAGGCGGCTTCACCGCGTTCGACTGCGATGTCTCCGCCAGCGTGCATGCGGGCAGCAACTTCGTCGTCATCGCGGTCGATAACACCCGTCTCGCCGATGGCGTCCCGACCCTGAACACCGACTGGTGGAACTACGGCGGCCTGACGCGCGATGTATCGCTGGTCGACCTGCCGGCGCACTACATCGACGACTTCGACCTGCACCTGAATCGCGACCGCACGGCCATCGAAGGCGCCGTGCACATCGAAGACGGAGCGCCGGGCGACGAGGTGACGGTGTCGCTGCCGGAGCTGAATCGCAGCGTCACCGCGAAGCTCGGCGCGAATCAGATGGCCTCTATCTCCCTGCCTGCAAACGGGCTGGAACTGTGGACGCCGCAGCATCCGAAGCTCTACACGGTGCGTCTGCACGCGGGCGAAGACACGCTCGACGACGAAATGGGCTTCCGCACCATCGAGGTTCAAGGAACCGACATCCTGCTGAATGGCGCGCCCATCTTTCTCCGTGGCATCTCCATTCATGCCGAGGCTCCGATTCGCGGCGGCCGCGCCAACAACGATCAGGATGTAGCTACGCTGCTCGGCTGGGCGAAGGAACTCGGCTGCAACTTCGTGCGTCTCGCGCACTATCCGCACGACATGCGCATGACCCGCGCCGCCGACAAAATGGGCCTCATGGTCTGGTCGGAGATCCCGGTCTACTGGGCTGTGCAGTTCGGCAATCCCGCCGTGCTCGCGCGCGCCGAACAGCAATTGCACGAAGAGATTCGCCGCGATCGCGACAAGGCATCGATTGCGCTCTGGTCGATCGCCAACGAGACTCCGCTGAATCCCGAACGCACGGCGTTCCTGCAGACGATGGCGAAGGAAGTCCGTACCTTCGATCCTACGCGGCTGGTCACGGCAGCCTTGCTGGTCCGCACGGAGGGTCACGACAAGTACGTCGATGATCCGCTGGGCGCGTCGCTCGACGTGATCGGCATGAACGAGTACATCGGCTGGTATGAGCAGACGCCCGCGGCAGCCGATACGACCGTCTGGCATATCGGCTACCAGAAGCCGCTGATCGTCAGCGAGTTCGGCGGCGATGCGCGCGCCGGGCTGCACGGCCCCGCAACCGAACGCTGGACGGAAGAGTACCAGGCAAGCATCTTCCAGCATCAGCTTCCCATGCTGGCGAAGATCCCGCAGTTTCGCGGGCTCAGTCCGTGGATACTGATGGACTTCCGCTCGCCCATGCGGCAGCTTCCCGGCAAGCAGGATGGATTTAACCGCAAGGGCCTGGTATCCGACCAGGGGGAGAAAAAGCAGGCGTTCTTCGTCCTGCAAAAGACCTACCAGCAATGGTCGTTGCATCCGCCATCGGCCGGCACCGATCCAGCGCGGTAACGCTATGGCTTCGGATCGACGACCCGCGTAAGTGCAGGAGCCGGAGTTGAAGAGAGCGGCCAGTCCGCAGGCGGAGTTGAACATCTTGTCGCCGTCGGGCTCGACACCCGGGACGAATCACAGCTGCTGTGTCGCGGAGGCGTGCGTAAGCTCGGGATGGCGCAGTTCCAGGTTCTCCCGACCCGGCAGCGTCATTTCGATGGAAATACAAAACACCACCGCCGCCGTCCGCGCGATCGCCACGGCATACGATCGTCCTTTGGCCATCGACGCCTCAAAATACGGCAAACCTCCCGCGAGCAGCACGGTTGTAGAGAGCACAAGATCGTGGCCCTCTAGCCTCAAGCTCGAACGAAGCATTGCCATACCGCGGTCGAGGGTCCTGAACTGCACGCATGTGTTCTAAACTGTAGGTATGCACATGGTGGCGTCGAATAACCGGACGATGCAGACGATCCTGAAGATCTCGCTCACGGCGACGTTCTGCTATGTCGTGGCGACGCTCTTCTTCGGGCTGCGCGCTCACTCGCTGGCGCTCATCTCCGAGGCAGGCCACAATGCGTCGGACATGCTGGCGATCATCCTGTCCTTCGTCGCGGTCTATTTCCAGTCGCGCCCCGCCAACCCGCGCAAGACCTTCGGCTACCAGCGTGCCGGGGTGCTGGCGGCGTTCGTGAACGCGCTTACGCTCATCGTGCTGGCGCTCTGGATCGGCCTCTCGGCCATCCATCGCCTGTATGCGCCGGTGACGGTCGAGCCGAAGCTGATGATGATGGTCGCAGCGGCCGGCGTGCTGATGAACGGCGGCATCGCGCTGATGCTCTGGAAGTTTTCGGGCGACGTAAACATCCGCTCGGTCTTCCTGCACATGCTGGGCGATACGCTTTCGACCGCGGCCGTGATCGCCGGCGGCGCGGGCATTCTCTTCACTGGCCTGCAGTGGATCGATCCGGTTCTGTCGCTCATCATCGCCGGCATGATCCTGGTTAGTTCGTGGAGCATCGTGCGCGAGACGCTGAACATCCTGCTCGAAGGCACGCCAAAAAATCTGTCGCTCGAAATGGTGCGCGCGAAGATGGCGGCGGTTACCGGCGTGGCCGATGTCCACGACCTGCACGTCTGGAGTCTCGGCTCCAGCAGCCACGCGTTGGCCAGCCACGTCACCATCGAGTGCTTCGACAATCGCGAGATGAGCGTCGCCGAATGCTCCGGCATCCTGGACAAGATCAAGGATGCGCTATGGGATAACTTCCACATCTCGCATACGACCATCCAGTTCGAAACCAAGGGCTGCGAGACGACGCATGGCTGCTCCGCGCCGCCGGAGCTTGCAGCTGCCGGAGCCCATGACCACCATCATCACGGGCACTCGCACTGAAAACAAGACGACCACGGATTCTCGCGGACGAACACGGATTGAATCCGTGCCATTCATGTGAATCCGTGGTCGGCGTTGTTTTTAGACCAACTGCGCGTCCAGGGTAATCTCCGCAGCCTTCAATAACCGCGAGAGGGGACAGCCTTCCTTTGCCTTCTTCGCCACTTCGTCGAATTTGTCCTTCTCGATGCCCGGCACCTTGGCCCTGGTGGTCAGATGGATTTTGGTGATGGTCGGCCCTTCGTCGGTCTTGTCCATCGTCACCACCGCAGTCGTCTCCAGCGTGTCCGGCGGAAACTCCACCGACGTAAGCTGGCCGGAGAGCGCCATGGTGAAGCAGCCTGCATGCGCCGCTGCGATCAGCTCTTCGGGGTTGGTGCCGACGCCGTTTTCAAACCGCGTGCTGAAGCTGTACTGCGTCTCGTGCAGGGTGCCGCTCTGCGTCGAGATGGTTCCCTTGCCGTCCTTCAATCCACCGTGCCAAACTGCGCTTGCGCTGCGATCCATGTTGAGTCTCCTTGAGATTGAAAGTCGTAATTCAGATGCGTACTGCAAGACGAGCGATTTATTGAAGGCCGCCCCGATCCATCGCAAGGATTGAGTTGAGTATCTTCAGCACGTCTTCCGTGACTTGGCGGGGCGCGGATTCTACATACCGGGCACCTCTCGCCGGAAGGTCGACCACTCGTATCTGGTCGCATCGCACGACACCGACTGTCTTCGTGCCTGTCCCGGAGAGATCGACGGCGAAGTTGTTTCTGCGGGCGAACCCTCCGCCGGTCGTTATGGGAGCTATCAAGGGTGTATTCGTGAGGTGATTGAATACTCGAGATGTCACAACGAAAACAGGACGTAATCCTCTTTGCTCGTGACCGGCGGTTGGATCGAGCGAAACGAAATAAATATCGCCCTGCTTCAAATCAGTTCCCGGCCTACTGGCGGGGCGTTCAGCCATTCTTCATCTTCCGCTGTCCGTTCAAAGGCGCGGGGGTCGGAACCTGCGACCAATTCTTCGAGGCGCCGGTAGGCGTCAAGTGAAGGGGAAGCGATTACTAAGGTTTCATCTTTTACCTCAAGCCGCACCTCACTTCCGACGCTCAAGTGCAGACGTTCGAGCACGGACGCCGGTAGAGCGAGTACGGTCATCCCGTTGACATCCTGTACTTGTACCTTCTCCATGGCGTCTCCTCTGTTTCAGAATATACCGAATCAATCACGCGTCGGCGTCAGCGGCCCCACCACCGACATCAGATTCACCCGCAGCAGCACCTTGCGCGCCAGACCCGTCAGCGGCTGCGAGCCCAGCCGCGGCACCGGCTGCCACGAAAGCATCTCCCTGGCGGCAGGGACGGCCTTGCGCAGCGTGCTGTCTCGCGAGTCGCCCTGCGCGTGAATTTCGACGTAGTAGTTGGTATTGGTGATCGCGTGCCGCAGCCTCAGGAGCGGCTCGCGGCCGGCTACTGCATCCATCGGCAGCGGCGGAAGCTCCAGCATGCCCGGCATCAGGCTGGCCTCGGCGTCGCGCCGTTCCAGCAGCACCTCGGTCGTGATGCCGCGCTTGCGTGTGGCCAGCAGGTAGGCGGCCGGATGACTCCTCTGCATATGGCGAGGCAGCGTCAGGTGTTCGCCGCGGGTTCGGCAGAGGTCGAAGACCGGGCATTGCAGGCAGAGCGGCGCCCGGGGCAGGCAGATGGTCGCGCCCAGCTCCATCATGGCCTGGTTGTGGTCGCCGGCGGCGTTGGTCTGGCCGGTCTGGCGCTTGTTCGGAACCAGCGCGGCAGCCTGCCGGCGGACAAACGCGCGGCCCGCGACAGTGGCGTCTTCAGGCCAGCCGGTCACGCGCAGCAGCACGCGCTCGACGTTGCCGTCCATCACCGCGATGCTCTCGCCGAACGCGATGCTGGCGATGGCAGCGCAGGTATACTCGCCGATACCCGGCAGCGTGCGCAGCTCCGCCGCCGACTCGGGAATCACCCCGCGGCGCTCAGAGACGAGGAACTGCGCCGCCTTGTGCAGCATGCGCGCTCGCCGGTAGTAACCCAGCCCGGACCATAGCGCCAGCACCTCGGCCTCCTGCGCCAGTGCCAGCGAGACAATCGTTGGAAACTTGCGCAGGAAGCGGTCGTAGTGGTCGAGGACCGCGGCTACGCGCGTCTGCTGCAGCATCACCTCGGAGACCCAGGTGCGGTACGGATCGCGCACACCGCGCCACGGCAACTCCCTGGCCGACGCGCGATACCAGTGCATCAGCTTGCGGCGAAACGCGCCGATCTGCGCGGGCATCAGGCCGGTTTCGGAGTTCGCCTGCATCTACTGCGTGCCCTCCGGCGACGCCTTCGGATTCACCTTCTGCTGCGCCGAAGGATACGGCATGCCCTTCGCCAGCACCTCGTCAAGCTGCTTGTCGTAGCCGTACAGGTCGTCGAAGAAGTGCACCTCGCCATCCTCGCCCACGTTCGCGGTCAGGTAAAAGATGACGATCGGAATCTCCTGCTTCAGATTGACCTGGTGGTTATCCTGGCCGTTGTTCATCGCGTCCTGCACCTTATCCATGTCCCAGTCGTCGACGCCGCCGCGATGCAGCACCCACACCGCCAGGTCGGCCGGCTTCTGCACGCGCACGCAGCCGTGCGAGAAGTCGCGCCGCGAGCGCTCGAACAGCTCCGGCTGCGGCGTCGAGTGCAGGTAGATGTCGTACTCGTTCGGGAACATGAACTTCACCAGGCCCAGCGAATTCTTCGGACCCGGCTTCTCGCGCACGTTCACGCCGAAGTGCTCCACCTGCTCCGCCGACGCAGTGACGACGTGACCTGTGTTGTCCGTGGTCTCGAAGTTGTGCGAGGAGAGATAGCCGACGCCGCTCTTCTGGATGTGACCCGTCAATTCCTTCTTGATGATGCTGGTCGGCACATTCCAGTACGGCCGGAAGATGAGGTACTTCATCATGTGCGCGAAGACAGGCGTGTCGTGGTCGCCGACGACCTTCCCCACGACGACCTTCATCGTAAAATCGGGCGTGTGGTCAGGCTTGAAACCGCGCAGCACGAACTCCGGCAGGTTGACCATCAGCGGCGCATTCACATACTCGTTGGGCAGCCAGCGCCAGCGCTCGAGCGAGTCGTCCAACTGTTGGACCCGTGCCGAAAGCGGCACGTTGAGCGAGGCGACAGTCGCGATGGTGAGCTTGCCGTCCGCCGTGAGCGAGTGGCGCGATTGATAATGCTTCACCGCGTCCGAAAGCTCCTGCGTGTAAGCCGTGGAGCCTGCGTGAACCGGGGCGCCTGGCGCCGCGGCCCGTGTGGCCGCCGCGGAGCTCTGCGTCTTCCTGGCCGGCAGATGGCTGCGAACTCCGGATTCGACTTTTCCCAGTGTTCGGCCGATCGCCGTCTTAGGCGCCGTGGCCGGAGCGGTGGGCGCTGGCGTGGCGTCAGCCGGAGGAGCCGGTGTGCCGCCATCCATATCGCCTTCAAGCTGCAGCCGAGCCGCCAGCGCATCCGCCGCGGGATAGCTGCCGCCTACCGCGATCGGCTTCGCAACATCCGGCAATGGCTGTCGCAGATCGGGCGACGCCGCCTGCTGCTTCGCAAGATCGAGATAGTGCGCCAGCGCGTCTTCGGTCTTGCGATACTGCTCGCTGTCGGGCTCGACCGAGCGGATCAGCTTG
This sequence comes from uncultured Acidobacteriaceae bacterium, assembly GCA_964245315.1. Classification (GTDB taxonomy): domain Bacteria; phylum Acidobacteriota; class Terriglobia; order Terriglobales; family Acidobacteriaceae; genus Edaphobacter. Next base: position 28,885 of record CAXTMK010000016.1, read on the forward strand.
GGCACGTCGTCCGCGTCGACGGCATTGTCGCTCACGAACTCGGGCAAATCGTACTTCTTGTCGTTGGTATTGATGTCGAAGTTGAAGTGCGTCGGATTGACGCGCCCGATGCGCAGGTCGGAGATGTAGCGCATCACGCTCACCGTCATCGCGGCGTCGAAGTTGGCCACATCGTCGTCGTTCTTCGAGGCCAGCTTGCCGGTCAGCTCGGACCAGCGCGAGGCGTCGAAGTCCTCCGGGTTCAGGCCCTTTTTGCCTGCATCCTGAAACGCCTGCATGAACGCCTTCGCCTGCGGCGAAGGCACGGGCGTGCCGGAGCCGTTATCGACCCACGCAACCTCATAGTTTCTGTCGTCGTAGAAGGTCTGGACCAGCGGCTCGTAGTCGGAAAAATCAGGCCAGCGCAGCACCTGCAGCCGCTTGGAGGCAACGATCGGCTTGAGCTTGTCCGCGTAATCGCCACTCTTGGGCGCGGAACTCGTCCTGCGTTTGCGGTGGCAGCCACCGGCCAGAACCAGCCCGGCCAACAGGCCACAAAGTGCGAGCTTGCGAACGTTCACCTTCATCATCTGAGATCCCACCCTGAACTTACCATTTTCGATTCGACCATTGGATGCAACTTTGTCGCCATCCCTCTTTGTTGTCATGTCTGCTTCTCGTCTTCCGCCGCTACCCGCGAGCGATCACCGGCAGACTGGCCAGGCATGCGATCACCTGCGTCGCCACCAGCAGGCCGATGGTGGCCAGAAACAGCTTGCGCTGCGGGGTTTCGAGCGCATCGGCAAACACCCCGCCGACAAACGTCAACAGAAACGGCAAAGCCCATAGCCAGGGTGCGGTAAACACCTGCGTTGTAACCAGAAACACCGTCGCAATCGCGACGATAAGCGGCGCGGTATTGCCGAAGTAGCGGCTGCGGCGGAAACCCGCGTACACCACCAGCGCGATTCCGGCGGCGATCAGGATCGGCCAGTCGGCCTGGTCCGCAACCAGCGCCCTCAGGCCGTCGAGCGAGAACCAGAACCGCGCCGCGCCGCCGGTAAAGACGTAGCTGAACGGCTGCGGACGGAAGCTGAAGAATGCAAATTCGATCACGAGCGCGCCGATGGCCGCATAGGTGAGGATCAGCAGCACGGCGGAGCGGCGGCGCTCCGCCAGGTAAAACATCAGGATGACCGAGGCAAAAAAGCCCAGCAGTGCGGCCAGCAGATGCGCCGCGGCGGTCAGGCCCAGCGCCAGCGTCAGCAGCGCGATGCGCGGCTTCCACTTGTGCCGCGGCCCGTGCATGGCATGCGCGACTCCGATGCCTGTATAGACAAGTCCATACAGCCCCCACATGGCGAGCACCTCGTTGTTCGGGACCACGGCCGAGCGTACGATCGCGGGGCAGAAGCAATAGAGCGTCAGCGCCAGCAATCCGCCTTCGTTGCCGAAGAGCCGGCGCGCTACCCACCACAGGCCGCCGCCCAGCCACATGGCGAAGAAGACGAACGGCAGATGCATCAGGTAGGCGACGTCAGCGATCTGGTGGCGCGCCTCCCACGTACTGCCGTTCAGGGTGCCGCCGGTATAGAGGCGGTCTTCCGGCTTGCGAAAGTGATCTCCAGCCAGCAGGATCAGCCGTTGCGCGGTCAGCGGGAACCCGGCCAACCGATAGGCGAAGGTGCCGTCGCCGTTCAAATTGCCGCAGGTGGTGAAGTAGCCGGCCAGCGGGCTGGGCCGCTCCCACATCTCGCGCCCGCAGCGGGCGTAGCGATAGTCCTCGCCGGTCAGCGTCTGGTGCGAGATCACCCACACGCACTCACCCAGAAACAACACCAGCAGCAGGGCGGCAAGCTGCTGCGGACGGCCGAGGTGAAAGCGAAAACCTTTGGGCTTGGGGAAGAGCTTCATGCCAGATTCAAGTCTAACGTGTTAGCGACAAGGCCATGTATGGTTGAGGATATGGAGTCGCTTTCGTTTCGCCCTGGCCGCGCGTTCTTGTCGTCGAACTCCCCCGCCGTTCCCTGGACCGTGGTCTTCGAGGACGAGGGTATCGCGGGCTATTTCTACGCCTGCGACCGCTCGCAGCAGACGCAGGAGCAGAGCATCCTCGACGCCATGCTGATCTACAACGTCGGCTCACTGAAGAACCCCGAAGCCGAGCGCCTGGCGGCGGTGGAGTGGTCGAAGGACGGTCTGCGCGCGGTGCTCTACCTGGATGGAGCCGCGCAGGGGCTGTTCGATTTCGGCGCACGCTCAGGCTACTGCCGGATGAACTTCCCCAACTTCCAGCAGCAGCAGGGCGATCAGTGGCAGAAGGCGAGCCACGCGTGGTCGGATGCGGCGTTGCAGCGGTTTGAGGCGGAGCTGTATGGGTAACGCTCGTGCTTTATTTCTTCAGGGATTTGAAATATTTCGCTAAATCCTGCCCGCCGTAAAGAATGGCAAGTATGTCAACCGTTGTGTCATTCACCTGGAAGGCGATCAGCACGCGTCTGCGAAAACCGATTGGTACGCAGACCCTTGAGAATCCGGTCTCTCTTCTGGCCTCGATTCGGCAATACGGCAAGGCGATTGCAGGTCTTGACGATGGCTGCGATGTAGCGCATCGCGACTCGTATCGAGTTCTGCTCCGTGATGTACTTACCGAGTTCTCTGAGATGGGCGTCGGCTTCATCTGAAAATCGAACACTATGCGGCATTGGTGCGTCGCAACCCAAGATCTTCTTTGAGATGCGCGAGAACCTCTTCGCCTGTGAAACCTTCTGCCGGGTTGGCCCGCATTCTAAGTGCGATCGGCACCACAGTCTCGCTCAACCAATTCTCGATGGAGGACTCATCGCCGGGAGACTCTTCATCGTCAAGAGCGGTAATGAAGTCCGCGACTGCTTCGCTTTCGGAGGCATATTGACCGGATTCCACAGCCCGCCGAAGCGTCTGATAAGTCTCGTCCCGCAGCGTGATCGTCACCTGGTGCGTGTCCATACCAGAGTCCTCTGCCCCGATTTTATCCAGCTTTCCAGCATCCCGCCAATGTTTTATGACGAATGATGCCGCATCGACTGCCACAATGTAAGCAACAACACGGCCAGCAGCATCGGCTCCGCGAACCAAACCGCATGAGCCGGGAATCGCGGCGCGACAAAGCCGCCCAGAGCCGCTCCGGCGAGGAAAGAGCAGCAGATCAGGCCGAGCTTCGCCGCCTTGGCGAATCCGCCGGAGCGGGCTTTGGGGTCGGAGGCACGAAGATGGTCGTAAACACCCTCGGCCATATCGCGCAGGTTGCCAGTAACGAAGGTGGAGTTATAGGTAAAACATCCGACATGGCGGAACGTCGTGACCTGAAACGCCGAGACGAATGCGATCGTCACTGTAAAGGTGAGCTGCGGGTATTCCGCCGGGAAGAATCCGACGCCGAACAGAGCGACAATCTCCACCCCCAGCGTAATGACCGCGCTGTTCCGCAGCGGCGCCGCACTGAGCAGGCGCGCCGCGCCCACTCCCAGGAGAAACGCGACGATGGGCGCACCATGCGGCAGAATCTGCGCCCAGTCGCGCGTGATGAAGGCGATTCCCAGGAAGATCACGTTGCCGGTCATCGCGTTCGCGAAGACATGGCCGTGATTCAGGTAGACGACTGCGTCGAGCAAGCCGCCTGCGCATGCGAGCAGAGTGGCGGAGGTGAGGGTAGAGGCCACGGAGGGCGCAGACATGCCCATCATTCTATGCCGATCAAGGTTGCGGCTAATCGGCGCCGTGCAGGGCACCGATGTGGCGCTTCACGATCTGGTCGGTCTGATGGGCGAAGGTCTTGAAGGAGTCGGAGCCGTCGGTCGCCTCCTGCGCAAAGAGCTTTTCGTCCTTGTCGTGGATCTGTTTCATATCCTCTATATAGACGGCGTCGAAACCGGTGCCTGCGGCGTCCTGCAGCTTTTTCAGGCGCGCCTGGAATTCGGGGTTCAACTGCTTGCCGAACTTGATCCCGTTCTCGCCCGAGATGCGCTTCAGCTCCGCGCCGACCAACTGATGATCGTGCACTTCGGCGATCGCTAAGTCCTTTACATCGCGCGTTTGCGCGTGCAGGATGGCGAATTTGCTGGCGACAACCTCGTACATGCCTCCCTGCGAAACCTGCGCGACGAATGTCCGGTCCACATCTGTAGCAGTAGGTGGAAGCAGAGCGAGCGTAAGGACGGCAGGAGCGAGGGCGAGGGAAATGAACTGCTGCATGGGGACTCCTTAGTTGCTCGTTGGATGCTGCGACCAGCAAGATCATTGCCTCACGAATCTGAGTGTTCTTGTGTCATATTTTCTGCAACCTTTTTCACCTGCTTGCGTCTATAGAAGTGCGGGCGCGGTGAACAGCCGCAGAACCGCACAATTCAATGAGGAAGTTATAAGGAGAGCAGAGATGACAACCATGACTCGATTTGTTCCGTTCCGTTCCGCGCTCAGCGATGTGGCCTTGCTGCAGAACCGCCTGAACAGCATTTTCAACGACTTTGCCCGTCCGGAGACAGGACAGGAGACGCTCGCGGCCGGCAACTTCATGCCTGCGGTCGACGTGTATGAGGATGAGCACAAGCTGGTCCTGAAGCTCGAGGTTCCCGGCGTCAGGCAGGAGGATCTGGATGTTCGCGTGGAGAACCAGACCCTGACCGTGAGAGGCGAGCGCCGCTTCGACGCCGAAGAGAAGGAAGAGAACTTCCACCGCATCGAGCGCCGCTTCGGTACCTTCACCCGCAGCTTTACCCTGCCCCTGACGGTGGACACCGGATCGGTGGCGGCGAAATACGAGAACGGCGTTCTGGCGATTCAGCTTTCGAAGAAGGAAGCCGCCAAGCCGAAGCAGGTGAAGATCTCGATCGTCGCCGTAAAAAAAAAAAAAACTCCGAAGCAGGTTGAAGCCTCGGCGAAGTAAGCAGTTGCAGGGCGTGATTTCGAGGCGGAGGATCACGAGGGGTGATCTTCCGCCGTTTTCTTTGGCGGCAAAGGCTTAGGGCCAACAGCGTCCTGACGCCGGATGGGCACCACTTCGTGGGGTGCTGGACCGCTTCGCGGTGAAAGACAAGGGGAGATATGGCAATTCGTTGGGATCGATTTACGGTGAAGTCGCAGGAAGCCGTGCAGGCCGCAGCCGCGCATGCCGCCGAGAACGGCAATCCGGAGGTGCTGCCGATGCACCTGATGGCTGCGCTGCTCGAAGATCGCGAGGGCGTGGTGCTGCCCGTGCTCGAAAAAGTCGGCGTGCCGGTGGAGCAGATGCTGGCCGGCGTGAATGCCGCGATCGACAAGCTGCCGAAGGTGCAGGGCACGAATGCGCAGCCTGGGATGTCGGGTGCGCTGAATAAAGTTCTCGAACAGGCGTTCAAGGAGGCTGAGAACTTCAAGGACGAGTACTGCTCGACCGAGCATCTGCTGCTGGCGCTCGCGCAGGAGAAGAACGGCGCGGTTCAGGGCGCGTTGAAGGCTTTCGGCGCGACGCATGACGCGATTCTGAAGGCGCTTTCGGCCGTTCGCGGGTCCAGTCGAGTGACAGACCAGACGCCGGAGGGCAAGTTCCAGGCCCTCGAAAAGTACGCCAAGGATCTGACCGAACTCGCGCGGCGCGGCAAGCTGGACCCGGTGATCGGCCGCGATGAGGAGATTCGGCGTGTGGTGCAGGTGCTCTCGCGGCGGACGAAGAACAATCCTGTTCTGATCGGCGAACCGGGCGTGGGTAAGACCGCGATCGTCGAAGGTCTGGCGCGGCGCGTCATCTCGGGCGACGTACCCGAGAGCCTGAAGGACAAGCGCGTGGTGGCGCTCGACCTGGCCAGCATGATCGCCGGCGCCAAGTTTCGCGGCGAGTTCGAGGAGCGGCTGAAGGCCGTCCTGAAGGAGATCGAGGAGTCGAACGGCGAGATCATTCTCTTCATCGACGAGCTGCATACGCTGGTCGGCGCGGGCGCGAGCGAAGGCGCCATGGACGCCAGTAACATGCTGAAGCCGGCGCTGGCTCGCGGCGGGTTGCGCGCGATCGGCGCGACCACGCTGAACGAGTATCGCAAGTACATCGAGAAAGATGCGGCGCTGGAGCGGCGTTTCCAGATCGTCTACGTGGGCGAGCCGAACGTCGAGGATACGGTCGCGATTCTGCGCGGCCTGAAGGAGCGCTACGAGGCGCACCACAAGATCCGCATCAAGGATTCGGCGATCGTCGCGGCGGCGACGTTGTCGCATCGCTACATCAGCGACCGCTTTCTGCCGGATAAGGCGATCGACCTGGTCGACGAAGCGGCGGCGGCTCTGGCCATCCAGATCGGCTCGGTGCCGGTCGAGATCGACGACCTGGAGCGCAGGGCGACATCGCTCGAGATCGAGAAGCAGGCGCTGAAGCGTGAGACCGATCCGGCTTCGCGGGAGCGGCTGGAGTTTATCGAACGCGAACTGGCCGAGGTGCAGGAGACAGCCAGCGGACTGCGCGCGAGATGGCAGACCGAGCGCGGGGCTATCGGGAAAATTGCGGAGCTGAAAGAGACGCTGGAGCGGCTGCGCTTCGAGATGGGCGAGGAGACGCGCAAGGGCAATCTGCAGCGCGCGGCGGAGCTGCAGTATGGCGAGATTCCCAGGCTGGAGGCCGAGTTGAAGGTGCTGACGGAGGCTTCGGCGGAGGTTGGTGGCGATCCATCCCATGTCTCGGAAGCGAGACATGGGGCACCCCATTCCGTAACCAGACATGCGCGGATGCTTAAGGAAGAGGTCGACGAGGAGGATATCGCTAAGATCGTCTCGCGCTGGACCGGAATTCCTGTCGCGAAGATGCTCGAAGGCGAGATGCAGAAGCTGGTGCAGATGGAAGAGCGCCTGCGCGAGCGGGTCGTTGGCCAGGATGAGGCGCTGGCCGCGGTGGCGAATGAGTTTCGGCTTTCGCGGGCCTGGCTGTTCGATCCCAAACGCTGGATCGGCAGCTTCATCTTCCTCGGCCCGACGGGCGTGGGCAAGACCGAGACGGCCCGCGCGCTGGCCGAGTTCCTCTTCGACGACGAGGCCGCCATGGTGCGCATCGACATGAGCGAGTACATGGAGAAGCACGCGGTGGCGCGGCTGATCGGCGCGCCTCCGGGCTACGTCGGTTACGACGAGGGCGGCCAGCTGACCGAGGCTGTGCGCCGGCGTCCGTATGCGGTAATCCTGTTCGACGAGATTGAAAAGGCGCATCCGGATGTCTTCAACGTGCTGCTGCAGGTGCTTGACGACGGCCGACTGACCGACTCGAAGGGCCGGACCGTGGACTTCAAAAACACGGTGCTGATTATGACATCGAACGTCGGAGCCGCGGCGCTGACCACCGCGTGGGCGCAGGGCGAGGACGGCTTTGAAGAGGCGAAGGTGCGCGTGATGGAGTCGCTCCGCCAGCAGTTCCGGCCGGAGTTTCTCAATCGCGTGGACGATATCGTCGTCTTCCATCCGCTGGGCGAGGCGCAGCTGACGCACATCGTCGACCTGCGGCTGGCGGACCTGCAGCAGCTGTTGTCGGATCGCAAGATCACGCTGGAGTTGACCGATGTGGCGCGGCAGGCGATCTTCAAGGCCGGCTACGACCGGGCGTACGGCGCGCGTCCGTTGAAGCGGGCGATCCAGCGCATGGTGCAGGACAAGCTGGCCGTGAAGATCCTCGACGGCACCGTGCTGCATGGCGACCGCGTGGTGGTCGATGCGGCGAAGGATGGATCACTGGAGTTCGTTGTCGGGGAGCGGAGCGGCTCCTGAACTTAGTCTTGCGCCAGGGACAGAACAGGCTTCGCACCCGAGGCCCCGGCACGGAGGAGCAGGTACACCAGGGTAAGCAAGAGCAGGAGAGCGGCGCAGGCGACCTGCCGGAACAGAAGCATTGCAGAGAGCGGAAGCAGGTGGGGATGGGTGCCGGCCAGATGGTAGAAGCCGGGGGGCAGATCCACCGAGAAGATCGCGTAAAGGCCGAGTACCGTCCAGGCGGCACCGTCCGACGGGCGTTGCCGGATCCGGGCGAAAAGCCATGGAAGCAGCAGGAACAGTACGCTCCCGTCGTGGGCGCGATGATAGGTCGCTGAGAGGCCCAGCGTCGCCCAGGCGCTGATCACAATCGGCTTCCATCCCGCCGGTGCGTGGAGAGTCGCCCGGAGAAGGCAGCAGATAAGCAGCAGGAGCAGAACCGCTTGTACTACGGCGATGGCCGTGAGTGAGTGGATCCAATATCCAAGAAGCAAGCCGAGTGAGGTGATTTGCGCGGGAACGATGATGATCTGGTGAGCGCGCACGTCCATGGAGCCGCCGGCTGCCTCCGCCTGCAGGACTGCAACGTAACCGCGGAGGAGCGGAAAGAGCTCGTGGCGAAGGGCGAGAAACGCTGCCATCGCGAGCAGGATGCCTGTAAATAGCGCAAAGGTGCGCAGGGCGAGTGTTCTTTCACCGTTGCCATACATTTTCTGGGGCAAGAGCAGCAGGGCGAAGACAATCCAGAGCGCGAGATGGGGTTTCAGCAGCAGGGCACCGGTAAGTTGGCAGGCATGCACCCAGGAACTCTGGTGTTCCGTCGCGGTGACCGCAATGATGCAGAGACAGGCGGCTACCACGGACGCATTGGCAAGCTCCAGTCCGAAGCTGACCAGCGGAGATGCGGCGATGAGGGATATGAGGAGAAGCCGAAGACCGAGCGGCAGTCCAAATACCCGTGCGGCGTAGCGGGCGAGGCGGTATGCCGCAAAGCCCATCGCGAAATAGCTGAGAGCTGCCCACAGGTAGGCCGCATGCACCATAGACAACGCCAAAAATGGCGACAGCGTCAGCAGCGTGAACGGCGGATAGACCGGCGAGTGGCCAAACCAGCTGACGGGCACCACAACACCGTTTTCGCGGTGCACGCGGGCGAGTTCGGTGAGGCTGTAGGCATCGCCGGTCTCCGCGCGCGCGGCCGCCGAGGCATAGACGAGCTTGAAATCGCCGAGACTTTCCTGCCACAGGCGGGGCTGGCTGGGTCCGAGATTGACGACCATCAGGCAGGCGAACGCGAGAAACGCTGCGAGCTGTTCGATCAGGTTTTCTCTTCGAAGGCCCTGCAGCAAGGAAGACCTCTTTCCGGGTGAAATCCTCACTGCATGGGCAGCAGGATTGGGCTCGCCATGTTACTTTCCGGCAGCGGCTGAGGAACCGCTCTGCATGCCCGGGTTCAATTCAAAGAAGATGTCGCAGACCCCCATTGAGATGCCGAGTCGCATGAATCGATTGCCGCAGAATCGATGGGTCTCGCGGTAACCGTTGACACGAAGGTCCGCCACGATAGGGTTTCCAGGCAGAGTGCGCTCCTCCGCCGGAGAGGGGATATAGATGAGCGGCGCCCATTCGTTCTCCATCAGGCCCTGGCGTGGAAAATCCACGGAGAAAACGACGAGATCGGGATGGGTCGCGATGGTGTCGTGGAAGTGCGCGTCCGGATTGTCTACGCTCGACCATAACCAGTAGCTCGACGGCAGATTGAAGAAGGGGTTGCGCGCGAAGTAGGGCTGCATGGAGTTGTTGAAGTACTGGAAGGCCGCCGCCCTGGGCACCGGATGCTTTTGGAGATACGCGGCGGCTTCGCGGCCGGGATCATAGGTTCCGTGTATGTCCGAGCGGATGCAAAACACACTCCAGCCGACCTGCAACGCGGCCACCAGGGTGAAAAGAAGAACGAAAGGTCGGTCGAAACGGGGCGGAGTTGCAGGGGTCGGGCTTGAGGCATAGGCCAGCCATGCGGCGGCAATGAGTGCGACAAAAAACATGCCCGAGTGGTGATCCACCGACCACAAAACCTGGCCCAGCAGCAGGAGTGCCAGGGCCGGCACTGCAAAGCGCAGACCGCGACGGGCTTTGAGCCAGAGCCCAAGCCCGGTCAGGAAGATGCAGGCGGTCAGCTTAGACGTTGCAATCGGCCAGGTAGCCTGGTTGGCGAGGTTGATCGCGGCAGTCACCAATGGCTTCGCGAAGTGAGCCGTGCGAGTGCAGGACGGGCTGCTCTCGTCGCAGGTGGTGTACCAGACCGCCCAATCTGCGGGCGACTGCAAAAAATCAACCCGGGCTCTCGGCGGATCGGGGGTAAAGGGCTGCGGAAGGAACGGAAGCCTGGCAGTGGGTTGTCCTATAAGGTTCACGAGCAAGTCGTGCGTGAATCCCGTCCTGAGTTGAGTGCCCACGGCAAAGAAGTTGTCGTCAGGCGCAGGAACGGCCACGACGCCGGCGCACAGTACGAACGCGAGGAAGATGAGCACCGCGGGCCGCAGTTCCTGCCATCGATTCATCCTGCGGAAAGCTCCGGTCCGGCGACGGTGCTCCCAGGCGTAGAGCAGGAAAAGGACCGTACCAACGACGACTCCATGCATGGAAAGATTCGCGAGGAGACCCGCAACTATCGCAACCGCAATTGCATATTTCCTGAAAGGAAACAGCGCGCAGAGAGCGAAGACGAGCAAAGGGAAGAGGGTATACCCGCGAGCGACGACAGCGTACTGATAGAGGAGGAAGAACGTAAATGGAAGCAGAGCCCGCAGGAGCAGCGGAAAGGGCGACCAGCGCAGCAGCACGAAGACCCCGCCCAGCGCGAAGATCCCGCCCATCCAGTTCATGCCCGGATAGGTGCCGCCGAGCCGCTGGAAGATGGCAAGCAGCAGGTGCCACAGGCCGGGGGCTCCTTCGTAGTGCAGACGATGTCGAAGGAGTTCCCAGATGCTGGAATCGCGGGCGATAAGCCACGCCTGCGCCTCATCCCCCCAGGGCTCATGAGATGCGATGGCGGTCGCGAGCACGGCGCCGTAAAGAGAGAGGACAATACTTTCGAAGAGGCCGAAACTGCACTCGGTGCGCCAGCCAAGCAGCCTCGCCACCAGGCCGCGCTGCGTGCCGGTGCCTTCCGTCAGGACAGCCATTTGAGCATTCGTATGATCCCCATGTCGGCCGGTTTCCGGTGGGCGGACGCGTCGGTACGGCTTTCAATCTCCCGACGATTCTCAGAGAAGTACTCGTATGCGAGCAGAAGCATTTCGTCGTTTGTCAGCGTGGGCGCCCATCCCAGTTCGCGTTTGATCCTTGTCGTGTCGAATGCAAAGGATTCAGCGATCATTTTGTAGTGGTAGGGACCCAGCGGAGAGATCTTCAAATGATGCGCAATCCTCATCATCAGCAACGTGGCATAGCGAGGCAGCGAGCGAACACGCGAGCGTTTGCTGCTGGAATGGCCCGGGGCGGCGTGCCGGATGACGCTCTCATAGGTCTCGCGCATGGTCGGCACGTTGTCCGACCCGATGTGGAAGAGGTTGGACTTGCCGTACTGCACGGCCAGGACACACGCATTGGCCAGATCTTCGGCGTAGATGAACTGGTAGCGATTCGATCCATCTCCCACAACCCAGACTGTCCGTCCGTCGTCGATAAACTCGTACAGGATGGCGAGCAGCCCCAGACGCCCGCGATCCATGATCGTAGGGCACCGGATCGTTACGGCGTCCAGCCTGCCTGCGAAGGATTCGACGATCTTTTCAGCCGCCAGTTTCGATCGGCCGTAGAGTTCCACCGGAGCCGGAGGATCGTTCTCTTCACTGACCGGATGACCCAGGTCCGATGCCCAGAGACAATTCGTGGACAGCAGCACGAAGGGACGTACACCGGCCGCAACGGCTGCTTCGCACAGGATGCGTGTAGCATCGACGTTGGAAGTCCAAAGCAGGTCGTCGTCGATTTTGCCATGAGCGAGTTGCGCGGCGCAGTGGTAGACGGCATCGATGGCATAGGTTTGGAAGACGTCGCGAACCAGAGTCTGATTGCGCAGATCTCCCTGTATGCTGATCAGGTGCGGGTGATGGTCTTCATCGCGTTCCAGATCGATGTTAATGACCTGGTTACCCTCACTCAGCAACTTTCGCTTGAGAACCCCGCCAAAAAATCCCGAAGCTCCAGTTACAAGGGCGCAAGACATATCGGACATAGACGGGGGCACAAAGGATAGGGTTGTGTTTCTGGCCAGTGGAGCGATTTCCCCCCTTAACGTAGTCATAGCAAAGGAATGTTACCGAGGCAATATCGGGTAGATAACATGGTGTCAGCCAACTCGGCCACCTATCCGCCGACGCTCTATCTTCCCCGAATTCCGGGCTGGCGCGTATTCGAAGTGCTGAACCTGTCCATCCTTCGCTCGCTGCTTGGCGTGCGCCTTCTCACCGCGCTCTGCGGCATTGCGATTGGGTCGGATCCTTTCGGGTTCCGCCGCGCTGTTCCTTTTCGTGCTGCTTACACCTCCCTGGCTGCTGTCGCATCGCTACTATGGCGTCGGCCCGGTCGCGGTTCTCAGGGCGACGCTCAGGTAAGATAAGACCCACTCGGTAAGGAGATGACGTGAAGAGACTGCTGCTCTTGATCGCGATCGGCTTGCTGGTCTTCGCCGCCATCTATCGGCAGCGCATTTATGTGTGGGATCCGCTCGCCACCGTCACACGCGATGGCGTGAAACAGAGCAGCGTGCGCGTCATGATCAATTACTCGAACGACGTACTGATGGACGACAACAGCACCGACAGGCGGCGGCTGTACCTGGTACAGAACTGGAATATAACTGCGGAATCTTCAACCGGACCGCTCAAGTGCGTGCAGTATCTGGCCTGCATGGCGGATGCAGATCAGGCCAGCGGCGAGAAGATCGTGCCGGGCTCGCGGGGGCGGCGCGAGGCGTTCGAAGGCGTGACGATGACCAACAAACGGGTGGAGTTCGTCGATGAGACCGGGGCTTTGGTGGTGGTTGCGCTTCGCTGAGACGAAAGTTTAACTTGCGCATCGTAGCGCAGGCGAGGAAGATCGTTGCTACGGGCTGCGAACGGAGCGACCGAGTGCACGACAGCATGGATGACGAGCAGCCGGTAGACGCGACGGACCTGCACGCGGATGAAGAGGCCGATGAGGCTGTCGCGCATGCGGTCGGCGAGGCTCTGCCGGTGATCCAATTGCCAGAGGTCGAGATCGAACCGGAAGAACCCGCGGAGGATGCGGAGCCGGAGCGGCTCGTGCTCGAAAAGAAGCATCCTCTGGCGATCCGCTGGATGCACTGGGTCAACTTTCCGGTCCTCTTCACCATGATCTGGAGCGGGCTGCTGATCTACTGGAACGACTCCGACAACGCCTACAGGCATCCGCACGAGGTCTATCGCGTGGGCGTGGGATCGCTTACGCTGTTCCGGTTTTTCCCGGCGTGGTTCTATTCGAATCGCTGGTGGGATGTGCGCTACAAGGTGACCGAGGGGTTGGGCTATCACTTTTTCTTCATGTGGCTCTTTGCCATCAACGGCGTGTTGTATGTCGCCTACCTGCTGTGGTCGCGGGAATGGAAGTTCATGCTGCCGACCCGAGCGTCCCTCCGCGAGGCGATTCAGGTGACGCTGGTCGATCTGCACCTGCGCAAGGGCCTGCCCGCGCAGACCAAGTACAACGGTGCGCAGCGCATTGCGTACACGTCGGTGATCGCGATGGGCGCGGGGTCGCTCGTCACGGGGCTTGCGATCTACAAGCCCACCGAGGCGCACTGGCTGACCAGTTTGCTGGGCGGATATGAGATGGCGCGCTGGCTGCACTTCTGGCTCACGATCGGCTTCTGCGCCTTCTTCCTGGTGCACGTCGGCCAGGTCGTTCTCGCGGGCTGCAACAACTTCCGCGCCATGGTGAGCGGCTACGAGCTGCGACCGGCGGACGAGCCTTCGATCGAGGCGGAACGGAGCCGGCCATGAGCGACATCAACGACGAGGTGAAGAAGCTTTCGGCCAGGCGCACGCGCAGGAGCTTCATCGTCGGCGCGGCGGGTGCGGCGGCGGGCTACGGATTCTATCGCTGGATCGACCGCTCGCCCGCGGATGAGGGTCTGCAGGGGCCGTTGCGCGACGCGATGCAGGTGAATTCCGCCGTGTCGCGCGGGATTTTCGACGAGCGTGCGCTGACGCCGACCTATCCTGTAGGCCGGTCGGTCGAGCTGCGCGTAAATGGCAACTACGGATTGAAGCAGGCGCTCATTCCCGATAGCTATCGTATGCAGGTTGTCGGCGTCGATCAGCCGAAGCGGTACGCGCAGTATGTCGATGACGTAACCGCGTGGGAGTACAGGTACGTCGCCGAGCCGGCAAAGTACGAAGGCCACGACACCAAGGTCGCGCCCGCGGCAACGAACATTCTGCCGGCGTTTGCGAAGGCGATGGAGGACTATCGCAAGGCGCATGCCGATAAGCCGCAGCGCGGGCAGGAGGAGGCCGGTGAAAGCGATTCGACGCTCGACCCGAATACGCCGGGGCTGCTGCTGACGATCGACGAGGTGACAAACTTCGAGCGCCACCAGCTGGTGACGCAGTTCAAATGCATCGAGGGCTGGAGCGAGATTGTGCACTGGGGCGGCGTGCGTCTGAGCGACTTCATCGCGGCTTATCCGCCGGCGAAGAACGCCGAGGGCAACCTTCCCAAGTACGTCTACATGGAGACGCCGAACGGCGACTACTACTGCGGCTTCCATCTGAACGAGTGCATGCATCCGCAGAGCCTGCTGGTGACGGAGATGGCGGGCAAGCCGATCGCGGAGGCACATGGCGCTCCGGTGCGGCTGCACATGCCCATCAAATACGGGTATAAGCAGATCAAGCGCATCGGGCTGATCGCCTATACGGACGACAAGCCCGACGACTACTGGACGAAGCTGGGATACGACTGGTACGCGGGGTTGTAAAGAGTCAGTCCGATTCTTCCGTGGGATGTACGTTAGCTGGCCCTAGTTCGACTCCTGCCTCGGTGACCCGCTGACGCGTTCCTGAAGTGTGGAACGCGGACGGAGGCTCTTCCAATCCGCCAAACCTCTTATATAAGTCGGGGAGAATGAACTTGCTGACGCCAGAGGAATCTATGTATTCGTCATGACTAAAAAATGCAGTCGGGCCATGAGTAGACGCGGGTAGGATGTAGCCGCCCCACCCGTTCGTCACCGAGACCTGAAGAAAGCTCGCGAGGTCATCCATTTCAAAGTTCTGGAAGTAATGACCTGGCGCCGTGTGCAGTAGTTGGTTTTCCCCATAACTCTGGCGCAACCGATAGTAAAGGTGCCAGTTTTCGCTGCTAGGCCAGATGCCCCATTCCGTGATCCAGAGAAGTGTTGGCTCGCGGTACGACGATTCGTTGGCCAGCCACACGAAGGCCATATCGGCCGGATTTGGCGGATACCAGAAGGTAACACTATGTGGCTCGGCCGAACTCGGAGGGAGTTCTCTCGCCCTGCCGGCCAACCATCCTTTGCACTCTTCTTTGGTAAAGCACTTCATACTCGCCTCTTAATTCTTTGCGCTGGCCGGCATTTGTCCCTGAATCCAGCGATTCACACGAGCATCAAGCACATCCAGCGGCAACGCCCCTCCGTCCAGAATCTCATCATGGAACTTCTTGATGTCGAAGCCCGCGCCCAGCTGCTGCTTGGCGCGCTCGCGCAGTTCGCGAATCTTCAACTGGCCGAGCTTATAGCTGCAGGCCTGTCCCGGCCCGGCGATGTAGCGGTCGGTCTCTGCCTGGATCGTCGGTTCGTCGATGGCGTGCGACTTGCGCATGTAGTCGACCACCTGGTCGCGGCTCCAGCCGAGATCGTGAATGCCGGTGTCGACCACCAGCCGCACCGCACGAAAGAGTTCGCTGCGCAGGCGGCCGTAGTCGGAGCCGGGATCCTTATAGAAGCCGATCTCCTTGCCAAGCTCCTCCGCGTACAGCGCCCAGCCTTCGGTGTAGGCGGAGTTGCCGCCGTGCTTGCGGAACTCCGGCAGGCTGGTGAGCGACTGCTGGATGGAGATCTGCAGGTGATGTCCGGGGACGCCCTCGTGGTACGCGACGGCCTCGTCGTTGATGAAGCTGCGATGCGTGGGGTCGGAGACGGCTACCGAGACGCGGCCGGGGCGCTTGCCGTCGGGCGTGCCGCCCTGATAGTGAGTCGCGGCTGAGGCCTGGAACGCGGGGATCGGCTCAACCGTAACGGCTGTCTTTGGCAGCAGGTTGAAGAGCTTCGGCAACTGCGGCTCCATCTGCTGGATGTATTTGTCGAAGTCGGCGACGATGGCATCGGCGGACGCGGGAACGTACCTGGGATCGCTCTCGATTTTGGTGCGGAAGCTCTCGAGATCCTTGTAGCCGTTGGCTTTGGCGAGCGCGGTCATCTCGCCCTGGATGCGGTCGAACTCCTTCAGGCCGATCTCGTGGATCTGCGCGGCGGTCAGGTCGGTGGTGGTGTAGCGGCGCAGCGTGGCCTGGTAGCGGCGCTTGCCGTCGCCCAGCGAGTTAATGGAGAGCGTCGTGCGCGTGTACGGGATGTAGTCCTTCTTCAGGAAGGCGGCGAACTGCCGGTACGCGGGGAAGACTTCATCGTTGACGGCGGAGTTGATGGCGTCGGTCAGGCGCTTCCTGTCGGCGTCGGAGAAGCTGGCGGGAAACTTCTTCAACGGCAGCACGAACGGGTTCGCGGCGATGACGCCATCGCACTGGCCGGGGAATGTCTCGGCGATGAAGCGAACCGGCATGAGGCGATCTTTGACGCCGAGGCGCAGCACATCCTCGGTCTGGAGGAAGGCCTTGGGAATCTGGTGCAGGCGCGCGACGTAGTCCTCGTAGTGCTTCACGGAGTCGAACGGCATGGAGAGCGGCAGGTCGGCGAGCGTGGCGTGGATGCCTCCGCCGCCGCCCGAACCGCCAAGCGGCATCTCGTACTCCTTCAGGTCGTAGTCCTCGACGCGCTGCTGCAACTGCCGCTGGAACAGATCGTGCGAGATGAGATCCTGCTCGGGAAAACCGGCGGAGTCGATGGCCTTGATGCGCGCGAGAATGGCGATATCCGCAGTATGGCGCGCGGTAACGGAGGCGAGCGAGTTGTCGCCAAGCTGGTCGTTGTAGCGGTAGTCGCCGACCGAGGTGGCGAGCGTGGGCGCGAGTTTGAGCTGCGCCTGCCACGACTCTTCAAACAGCGCGTTCTGCGCGGCGAGGCGCGTGGCGACGGGCGTCTGCGCCTGGGCGGAAGCAATGCCAAGAATGAGAGTGGAGGCAGCGAGAAAGATTTTGCGCATGGGAAACAGGGTAGCAGACGGCCTGGGAGTTTGCGGTGGGGTGGAGTTCTCTGGAAAGGTCGTTTGCTTCCGCAAACGATGCCCACATCTCAGAATCCAGATATGGGGCACCCAACTTACCGGTAGGCTATGGCCACGCGGGGAATTTGCTGCAAATCCGCAATGAACTCTCCATCCCGCCACTCGGCCAGCAACGCCGCAATCGCATCCCGCTGCCCGAATCCAATCTCAAGCGCCAGCAATCCGTTTGGCTTCAGCAACAACGACGCCTGCGGGATCAGCCACTCATACACCTCCAGCCCCGTTGCGCCCGCGAAGAGCGCCTGCGCCGGCTCATGCTCGCGCACTTGCGGGTGCAGCGTGGGCAAGTCCCCTACCGGGATGTAGGGAGGGTTGGATACGATGGCGTCGAAGGGCGCTTCGTCCGCGACTGCTTCGAGCAGATCGGATTGGAGAAAAAGAATTCGCTCTTCAAGCGCGTGAGTTTGCGCATTTTTCCTTGCGATTGCGAGTGCTTTCGCGGAAAGATCAATCGCTGTTACAAATGCGTGCGGGAGTGCGTGCGCAAGCGCGATTGCAATGGCTCCGGAGCCGGTTCCCACGTCTACGATCCGCCGAGGCACGTCGTGCGGAAGCCGCGCCAACACTGCCTCCACGAGGAATTCGGTCTCCGGCCGCGGAATAAGTACATCTTTTGTTACATGAAATGCGAGCCCGTAGAATTCCTGCGTTCCGGTGATGTATTGGATAGGTTCGAAGAGCAGACGCCGCTCCAGCAGACACTGCAGCGCCGCCTGCTGGTCGCGCGAGAGTGGCATCTCGGGGTGGGCGATCAGCGTGGCGCGATCGATCGCCAGCAGATGTATCAGGAGTAGCGTTGCATCGGGCACAGCCGTGGCCCGCAGGTCGGGATGCGCGGAGAGTTGGCCGGCGGCTCGGGTCAGGGCTTCGCGAAGGGTTATCAAGGTCAGCGCTGGCGCAGCAGTATCTGGTTGCCGTCAGGGTCGGTGAAGCCGAACAGTTCGTCGGTCTTCTGGAACTTGATGTGTTCGTGGCTGAGCACGCGCCCGGCGCGCCCCAGGTTGGCGGTCTGCAGCGTGATGCGGGCATGCACGCCCAGCGCGGCCGGAACGATCTGTACCTCTTCGCCGGAGTTGCCGGGCAGGTGCATCGTCATCGGCTCGCCGGGCAGCGTCTTGAACGACAGCTGGTTGATGTAGAACATGCGCGCCGCCTCCGGGTCCGACATGGCGAGCGAGACGCCGAAGAGGCGATCGGCGATCTCGTCCTTGCCGATGTGCTGGCCGGAATCCCTGGAGTGCAGCGAGCCCTCCGTGTACTGCGTGTACTCGATGTTCTGCGGGATGGGCTTGCCGCCCGGGCCGATAGGCTGCAGCGGCCCCGGCATGGTGAAGAGCATGTTGCCGGCGCCGGCCTTGCGCACGTCGATCGGCTTCAGGCCATGCGCGATGTAGTCGTCGTGGATCGGCTCCAGGTCGCCGCCTTCGAAGCACAGGTGCAGGAAGCCCGGCTGCGGATTTTTCTCGTCCGTCGGATAAAGCTCGATGAACTGGCGGTCGTTGATCTTGATGAACGACTCAGTGACGGCGTCGTCTTTGCCGCGCAGATCGAAGGCCTGTTCGAAGCCGAGGCTCTGGTAGAACGCGATGGAGGCTTTGAGATCGTGCACGCGCAACGCGACGTGGGCGATGCCGGCCAGCGGCGGCGTCTGCTGTGCGGCGGCGGAACAGAGGCTGACGAGCAGGAGGATGGTTCGAAGGCGCATGCAGGGATTGTCGCCGATTTGCGGGACGATGTGCCAGTTTGGATTCAAAACCAAGGCGGCGACGCGGGGTCCACTTCGGTTGCTCCCGGCAGCAGCGTGATCGACGCCGCATAGCGATGGTAATTGCTGTAGTGCGCAACAAACTCACCCTTCAACTTGCCCTCGCGAAATCGCCCGACGATGACGGCTGGCAGCCAGTAGGTCTGGTCCCCTACCTTGGCCGGTGCGTAGTCGACCGAGGCAAATGGGGCCAGGTGGTCCTTGCTCGCAGCTTCGGCGGTCACAGTGCGTTCCAGGTGGACGATCTGGCCGGAAGCGGGGTCGGCCAGCGCCAGTCCGGTCAGGCCTTTGCGCTCCGGGGCGCAGCCGGGTTGAGAGCCCAGTTCCTCGGGGCCGGCGATAGCAATCTGCTGCGTCCCGCCCGGGCCGGGTTCGGGCAGCAGCGCGAAGGTGAAGCAGATGCGGTGCTGCGGGGTGAAAAACATCTCCTGAAAGCGCCCGAAGCCGCCCAGCAGCGTGAACGGCACCGAGACATTCTTGCCGGGATCGACCGGCTTGCCGTTCAGCGCCAGGATCTGCCGCGACTCCTCCAGCGGTTGGCCTTCGCCGCGGCGGATGACGCGAAAGGTTCCGGTAGCCGTCGTGCGCTGATGGAAGAAGAACGCCGAACCGTCGGAGACGATGGATTCGTCCGCCGTAAGCGATGGCAGCGTGGCGCGATAGCGGTCGGCGTTCGCAACCAGCTGGTCGATCAGCCCGGTCGGCGCCGGCATCTGCGCGGACGCCAGTGTGCAGAGCAGCAGCCATGCAATGAACACGCGGACAATCATGCCCATGCACAATGGTATCGCAGGACGCCTCTCAGTAGACCTGAGTGGGCGGGCGAACGTTGGTCGCCGTGGCCGTTGCCGCCGGATGGAAGTCGAACATCAGGCAGTGCCACTCGCCGGACGCGTTTTTGAAACAACTGCCGCCCGCGTTGGTCATCCTGGTCTGGCTGCAGTTGCGGGTGTTGGGATTGTCGTCGGCGTTGGAGGCAATGGGACTGCACTGGAAGGCATTGTAGGTAGCATGGATGTCGAGTACCGGCTGCGTGGCGTCGAGGCCAACCTTGTCCCAGTCCGACCTGGCATTGTATGGGCGCGGAGCCGACACTTCGAGCGCGACATCCGACACCAGGTAAAGGGTGCTGCCGAACTCATGCTCGGCGTCGCAGGTGAAGATGTCTTTGGCGTCGTCGCCGGAGAGCGCGGGCTTGCGGTGGTCGCACTGACGCGGCTCGCGTGTGCCGTAGCGGGAGCCGATGCTCTGGTTGGCAGGCCCAGGCGCGGAGTCGTTGCCGCTGGCCGCGAAAGAGAGCACCGCGACATGGCGAACGTCAGGGTCGGTCGGGGCCATCGCGCGCAACTCCGCCGGGATAGCTTTGGCGGTTGTATCGAGCGTGCCGCAACGCACGCCGTACACGCCGAAGTTGATGGGCGAGGAGACCTTGCACGGCACCCAGCGGCCAAAGGAATAGACCTCAACCGAGTCACCCACGTTGAACCTGGGAAGCTGCTGGCCGGAGGCCATGGACGCAAAGGTGCAGACCAACGCTGCCCCGAAAAATGACGCAAAATGTCGCATGGAATCTCTCCTCCACTGCACGTCGAAGCCCGTTGAGATCACAGGCAGATGCCGGGAGCGTGCATCAGTTGTATGTACAACTCGAATGCTATTGCGAGGTGGAAAATCTGACAAGAAGTCTTTGGTAACAACCTTGCGCCTCACGCCGCAACCGGTTCGCCCTTCATCTTCTCCGCGATATCGTGCGCGATCAGCGCGTCGATGGTCGGCTGCAGCTGTCCTTCCATCACCATGTTCAGGTTGTGGTTCGTGAGCCCGATGCGGTGGTCCGTAAGCCGGTTCTGCGGAAAATTATACGTGCGAATCTTCTCCGAGCGGTCGCCTGTGCCGACCTGCTGCTTGCGCGCCTTGGCCTCTTCCTGGTGGCGAGCCTCTTCGGCAACCTCGTACAGCCGCGAGCGCAGCACACGCATCGCCTTCTCGCGATTCTTGATCTGCGACTTCTCGTCCTGGCAGCTTACGACTGTGTTGGTCGGCAGGTGCGTGATGCGGATGGCCGAATAGGTCGTATTCACCGACTGCCCCCCCGGCCCGGACGAGCAGAAGGTGTCAACGCGCAGATCCTTGGCTTCGATCTTGATGTCGACCTCCTCGGCTTCGGGCAGCACGGCGACCGTTATAGCGGAGGTATGCACGCGACCCTGGGTTTCGGTCGCGGGCACGCGCTGCACGCGGTGGACGCCGGACTCGTACTTCATCTGCCGGTAGACGTGGTCGCCTTCGAAGATCGCGGTGACTTCCTTCAGTCCGTTGCCGATGCCGGATTCGGACTCGGACAGCACCTGCACCCTCCACTTGTGCTGCTCGGCGAAGCGCAGGTAGAGGCGGAACATCTCGGCGACAAACAGCGCGGCCTCGTCGCCGCCGGTGCCGGCGCGCAGCTCGATGACGATGTTCTTCTCGTCCATGGGATCTTTCGGCAGCAGCATTACCTTCAGTTCCTCGGCGATGGGTTCAAGCCGCGGCTCCAGCGTCGCGAGCTCTTCCTCGGCCATCTCCTTCAGGTCGGGCTCGGCCAGCATGGCCTTCGCGTCGGCGATGCCGTCGGCGATCTTGCGATACCCGCGATACTTCTCGACGATCGGCTCCATGTCGCGGTGTTCCTTGGCGATGGCCTGGAACTTCTTCTGGTCGTTGACCAGCTGGGGATCGGACATGTCGCGCGAGAGCGAGTCGTAACGGGCTTCCATTTGGGCTAGACGGTCGAACACGGGCGGCCTCCTAAAGGCAGGGAGTAGGGAATAGGGGGTAGGGCGTAGAAGGCGAGTTTGGCGCAGCTAGGCAAAGTCGTAGCGGTCGGGGGTTGACCATGCCACATGGGAGGAGTTCACCGGATTTGCGAACATCGTCATACGCTATACCTTGAATCTGAGGAGCTTTGCCGTTGCTTCAGGGCCGAAGGTCCGTTCTATAACAGCCTGGGGTGAAACCCCAGGTTACAGTTCGGCTTTGCATCCGAGGGCTGAAGGCCCGACCCAATTGCTACCTCAGACTTATAACTGTTTAGATGTTACTCCGGCGCGAAGGGTGCGGTGTGCATCTTTTGCATGAGAGGAATACGGGATGGCAAGATTTGCGGCAGTAGCGGACTTGGCCGAGCGGATGGCGTCCACCGCCAGCCGGCTGAAAAAGCGCGCAGAGATTGCGGCGGCGATCGAGGCGGTGCATGCTGAGTACCCCACCTCGATCCCAAATTGGATCGAGATGGGGCAGCCGGACGATGTGGGGTTGTTTTGTCTTTACCTGGCGGGGCTCCCGTTTCCCGAATCCGATCCGCGCAAACTGAACGCCGGCGGCGCGCTGCTGACCAGGGCAGTGTTGACGGTAAGCGGCGCAAGCGATGCGGAGTTGACCGCGGCGTATCGGCGGCACGGAGACCTCGGCGCGGCGGCATTCGATCTTTTCGCCGCCCGCTCCGCCAGTGGAGATGGAAGGCTGACGCTGGCGAATGTGGCCGAGGCGTTTGCCGGGATGGCGACCGCGAAGACAACGGCTCTTCGGGCGGCTTTGGTTGAGGGTCTGCTGCGAAGAGCGACTCCGCTCGAGGTGAAGTATCTGCTGAAGCTGATGCTGGGCGACATGCGCATTGGGGTCAAGCAATCGCTGGTCGAAGAGGCCATCGCCGTAGCTGCGAGCGCCGATGTCGTAGCTGTCCGGCATGCGGTGATGCTCGAAGCGGACCTCGGCGATGCCGCGGTGCGAGCCTTCGCGGGTACGCTGGGCGAGGCGAGGATGCGGCTGTTTCATCCGCTCGGATTCATGCTCGCAAGTCCGGTGGAGACGCCGGAAGAGGCGATCGAGCGGTTTACGGAGAAGCCAGAGAAGAGGGAGAAGGGAAAAGGGAAGAGGGAAGAGGAACCGGCGGCCGATCCCATGTCTGAAAGTCCAGAGATGGGGCACCCGGAGGCGCGGGTGGTGCAGGCCTTTCTGGAGGATAAGTACGACGGCATGCGGGCGCAGGTGCATTGCGGCTCACCCGATCAACCCGGCCGTGTCGCCATCTACTCGCGCAATCGCGAGGACATCACGGAGAGCTATCCGGAGTTGGTGGAGGCGTTCGCCACGGTCGCGGAACCGCTCATCTTCGACGGAGAGATCCTGGGCTGGGACTATGCGTCCGGGCAGGCGCTGCCGTTTGCGGTGCTCGGCCAGCGCATCGGGCGCAAGCGCGTCGGCGATGAGTGGCGCAGGCAGGTGCCGGTCGTCTTCATGGCCTTCGACCTGATGTTTCAAAGCGGCGAACTGCTGCTCCCATTGCCGCTGCGCGACCGCCGCAACAAGCTTGAGGCGGCGGTGGAAGCGCTGGTCGAACGCGTGCAATCGCCGCTGGCTGAGCCGCGAAAGAAGGTTGCGCAGGCGACGATGTTCGACCAGGAAGAACCGGCGCAGGAGCGATTGCCGCGCCTGCTGATCGCTCCCTCGCGGCTGGTCGAATCCGCCGAAGACATCGACCGCGCCTACGCCGACGCACGCGCCCGCGCGAACGAGGGCGTGATGCTGAAGGCGGCGGGTTCGGCCTACCAGCCGGGCCGTCGCGGGCTCGCGTGGGTGAAGCTGAAGCGCGAACTGGCGACGCTCGACGTGGTCATCACCGGCGCCGAGTACGGCCACGGCCGGCGCGCCGGCAGCCTGAGCGACTACACCTTCGCGGTGCGCAACCCGGCCGGCGAGCTCGAGAACGTCGGCAAGGCCTACAGCGGCGTAACCGACGCCGAGATCGCCGAGCTGACCGAGTTCCTGAAGGCCCACACGCTTGAAGATCGCGGCCACTTCCGCACCGTCGAGCCGCTGGTCATCGTGGAGGTCGCGTTCAACAACATCATGCGGTCAGATCGCCACGCCAGCGGCTTTGCGCTGCGCTTTCCGAGAATTCTGCGCATCCGCACCGACAAACCGCTGGCCGAGATCGATACAGTGGCGAGGGTCGAGGAGATCTATCAAAGTCAGGTGGATAAACCTGTCGAGGAGTGACAGGGATAAGACTTTTTCTGTTGAAGCACATTAGAAGTGTCCCCTGTTGTCCTCGATAGAAGTGTCCCC
>CAXTMK010000017.1:0-48600 GCA_964245315.1 uncultured Acidobacteriaceae bacterium
AGGGGACATTTCTATCGAGGAGAATGCGGGGACATTTCTATTGTGGTATGACAGTCAGGTTCACCGGGCTTGCCAAATTCAGCCATGATGAGTAATGTGCGGGCGAGACGCTTTTCGCTGTTGTTGAACAATTGATCGACCAGGTCTTCCCGAGTTCTGACGCCACGCAGCAGGACGAACTTCAGGAAAATGTCGGAAAACTCGTGTTGCTCGTGGAGGAGCAGCACCATCTCTTTGCGGCTTAGCTTGAGGGCCTTGCAAGGCGTGACTGCCGTCGCAGTCGCATCGTGGATTTCACTGCCGCCGGCAAGCGACTCTTCACCGATAAAGTCACCCGGCGCGAGCATCGTTACGGTCGCCTCTTTGCCCCTTTTCGAGACCACGGTGAGCTTTGCTCTTCCTGAATCGAGAAAGAAGATCGCATCCGCGAGACCGCCTTGCGAGAAGAAGACATGTCCTGGCTTCACCTGAACCATTCTGTGGGTAACGCCCGCCGCTTGAAGGAAACGTGCAGGATCGAAAAGCGTTCGTTTAGTTCCAGGCATTGAATGACCTCGAGTTGCACTCCTATTGAGATGCCCAAGTAGGTGATTACCCGCTACACATAGGCAAATAATCACCTGAAGCCCTCAAACATGAGCACTTTAGCTCATGTTTGAGGGCTTGAGAGGCCAGCCCTTCACCGTGCGGTCGATCAGATGGAGAGCAATGCGGCTCTGTTTTCCCCCAGCAGTAAGCGCAGACTCCTCGTAGCCGCGATTTATTGCGATGACGACCCCCAATAAGGAGATTCACGACGATGCCTCAGGATGAACTGCAAGATGGATCGTCAGCGTACCTGGTGGGTGGTGGAATCGCCTCGATGGCGGCCGCGGCCTTTCTCATCCGAGATGGAAGGATGAAGGGGCACGACATTACCATTGTTGAAGAAAGCGAACGGATCGGCGGCAGTCTCGATGCCGCCGGAACCCCGGCGAACGGCTATGTAATGCGGGGTGGCCGAATGCTGGAGAGCAAATACCTTTGCACGTTCGATCTATTCTCCTCGATCCCCACACTCGACAACCGGACCACGGTGACGGAGGAGACGATCGCATGGAACGAAATCATGAAGACCTCGTCGAGATCGCGTCTCTTCCGCGGCGGAAAGAGCGTCGACGCGCCGGGGTTTGGATTACTGGAGACACACATCCTCGCTATAGAGCGGCTCGAAGTCGAGGCAGAGTCCGCGCTTGGACGAACGAGCATTGCGGATCAGTTCGAGCCATCGTTTTTCAAGACGGATTTCTGGTTCATGTGGTGTACTACATTCGCTTTCCAGCCGTGGCACAGCGCGGTCGAGTTCAAACGCTATCTGGTCCGTTTCACGCATATGGTGCGTGGCTTCAATACCCTCAGCGGGATCATGCGGACCGTCTACAACCAGTATGACTCCATGGTACTTCCGCTCCGGCGATGGCTGGAAGAACGAGGGGTCGAGTTCAAGTTGGATACCTGCGTTACCGACCTCGACTTGATGCATGACTCCGAAGGGTATTCGGTGGAGCGCATACAGTGCAAGACGCTCGGACGGCCGACTGAGATCCGGGTGAAAACAACCGACCTTGTCTTCGTGACGTTGGGGTCGATGACCGAGGGCTCCGACTATAGCTCAATGGATTCCGCACCTATCCTGAACGGAAAGACTGAGGGTGGAGCATGGACTCTCTGGGCAAATCTGGCCCGTCGGCAGGCGGACGCCGGCCATCCGCAAAACTTCGTCGAGAGTATCCAGGAATCGAAGTGGGTATCCTTCACCACCACGCTTCATGATCCTCTTTTCTTCGACCTCGTGCGCGACCTTACAGGAAATGCAGCCGGCGAAGGTGGACTGATTACGTTTCCTGAATCGAGCTGGCTGTTGTCCATTGTCCTTCCTCATCAGCCCCATTTCCTCGGGCAGCCTGAAGATGTCACCGTCTTCTGGGGTTACGGGCTTGCCGTCGATGCACCGGGAGACTTTGTAAAGAAGCCCATGTCCGCCTGTACCGGTCGGGAGATCATGACCGAGGTGATGGGCCACCTGCATCTCGCTTCCGACACTGGCACTGTGCTCGCTTCGTGTGTCTGTATCCCATGCATGATGCCGTTTATCACGAGCCAGTTTCTTCGCCGCAGTGCGGGGGACCGGCCGGATGTTATCCCCGAACGTTCCAGGAACCTCGCTTACCTTGGCCAGTATTGCGAGATGCCCGATGACGTTGTGTTCACCGTGGAATACTCCGTTCGTTCGGCGCAGACTGCGGTATACAAGTTGCTGGGCCTTGATCGTAAAGCTCCCCCGGTCTTCAAGGGAAATCACGATCTGCAAACGTTGAGGGCAGCTCTGCGTACGTTGCATAGCAAATCGACCCCACCGCCGGCTATCTTCTAAACCACCGCTACCATGTGCCGTTTCGCAATCACTTCAATCTCCGGTTCGGTGAGGGCGGATAGATCGGCTGTCTCAGTGGCGATCACATGTTGCGAGATGTTGTGGTGGTGGGTCTTCAAATACTCGGACAGGTGTTCGACAGCGCTGCTCTTGCCGGTTCCGTGTCCAACGAGCACGATCTCGTTGGCAGGCAACAGTTCCTTGGCCACTTCTTCATAGAACGAGGCTTCTTCCGGCACACGGTCGCCTTTGTAATGAGCCTCTTTCCGATGAATCAAGTGATGGTGAAACCCAAACGGATCGTAGGGGCGCACCGTCTTTTCATCTTCCGGCCGCGAGGCATTCAAGTCCTGGTACACATGGGCTGCATGGTGATCTATCACGACCACCATGCGACACGGCTGTGCGGGTTGATCCGCAGGGATGTCTGGTCCGGCGTCTCTCAAGAACTTTCGGAGCCGAGCCACCTCCTCGACGCCCAACTCATGGGTGTGAGGATGTTTGAAGAAGGCTCTCTGTGTGCCGACCAGGAAGACGTATTCGTCGCCACCATGCGGCTTCACCTCGCCAAGTTGGGCAATCAGCTCAACTGTGTCGCTCCAATTCAGGTTGCGGGGTAGTTTGCCGTGGAGGAGGCTTTCGTGCAGCAGTTCAAGGTCATGTTTCATCGCTATAGCCATCCAATCATCATGGCACCTCGACCAGAGCTAGACTGTGCCGCTTTGCTCACAGCAGTTTGGCAGAAAGTTTCGGGCCGACGTCTGGACACGGATGCGGCTCTAGGAACTCGTTGAAAAAGGCACCAATGTTTCCGCAAGTTTTAAACTTCCCTGGGCCGGTGTTCGTCTCTATATCATGCGTGGAGACGAGCGGGTCCAGGATGGGATGTTCAGCTATCGGACGTTGGAGCAGCGTGTTCCTCAGGACCATCCATTGCTTGTGGAGTTGTCACGCCGGGAATCGGATACGTGCCGGCTACATACGTCGAGCCGGTCAGCGTGAGCTTCGTGAGGGCCGATGCACCGGTGCCAGCGGCGTACATTGCCGGCAAGATTGAGCGCCAGTTGCGCTGGGTTCGTGGGGAGCGTTCCGGCCAGTTGCCTTGTAGTGCCGCCCGATATTTCGGTAAACTTGCCCGCAGCCGTATCCATGGTAAAGATGTCGCCGTTGGAATCGACCGCGACGCCCACCGGGACGGCGGAAGCGCCAGCCAGGCTCGTGGTGACGGGCGCGATCGGCGACGCCGGATCGGTAACCAAAGCGCTCCCGGTGGCAAGACCGTACAGCGGGAAGTTCGATGTTACGGATAGACTCGGCTCCGAGAGTTCGAGGTTCGCGGTGCGAAGGCCTGGAGCCGTGGGCGCGAAGGTCACAACGGCCAGACAATCCCCTGTCATATCTGCATTGGCCGTGGTCGCGCAGACAGGCGCCGCCACGCTGATCTCGGACGCGGGCACATCCAGAGCAGATGCGGCGATCGCGGTTGCGCTCACGGTGCTGCTGGCGGGGCCGTGAAGGAAGAGCGTCTGGGTGGATGGCGCTCCAGAAGTGGTGGGAGACAACTGCGTTGCAAGCACCTTGCGAATCCGCGAGCGTCCATAACCTGCGCTATCGATTTCGACATCCCCGATGTACAGGTTGTTATTCGCATCTGCGGCAAGGGTCAACTGGCTGTTGCCTGTGCCATTGTTTTCAAAGCAAATACCGGTCGAGAGCGCAGCTGCCGAGTACGTGCTGGAAGTCGAAAGCGCAGGTTGTCCGTCTCCCATGCCCGGTGTCGTACAGGTATAGACCGTCGTGGCGGTCGTACCCGGAGGAACGATGACCGAACCCTGAACCGTGCCGGTGCCGGCAACAAATTCGCGCACAAAGCCGGTGCTCAGATCGTAAAAGGCCACGCTCGGACCGGTAGTGCCGGAACTGGACCTGGCCAGATAAAGATTCCCATCCGGGCCTGCGGCGACACGGCCGTAACCGCTCATCGAATTCATGGTGCCGAGGGTCGGCGTGGCGGTGCTGGACACCGTGCTGTTCCCTGCCAGCAGGTACACATAGCCGTGCATCACCGACGTAGCGGTCGGGGTAATCGCAAGGATCGTATTGGCCATCGGGTAGGTTGCCGCCGTGATGCTGCCCGCGGCCACGGTCGGCCCCATGTACAGGACCCGAAGAGCGCCGATCCCTCCGTCGAGAAGGATGAAATTGGGCGAGGCAGCGCCACCCTCGGTGGTACTGTCGACCGCAAGGCCTACCAGATTCGCGGTCCCCTGCGAAGTGTTATACCACGGACATCCATCCCCATAGTTGTCGGCTGCCGTTGCTGCGGACGAAGTGCAGGGCGAGCCCGCGACGGTGGCGGGAACCCTCCAACCATCGGATAGATACGACCATGCATTTGCGCGGCCGTGACACCGCTGTAGGCAGGATACAACTTGATCACGGAGGGCAGAGGATTCGTCAGCACCGTGCCACTGGGCAACGTGAATGTGGGCGGCCCGACGATGACGCGAGCACGATAGTTCGTGCCGTCCGAGATGTAGACATTGCCATACTGGTCCGCCGTGACGCTCCGGACCCCGCTGATTTCGCCTGTTGTCGTGCCGCAGATTCCCGCTGTGCCTGTGATGCCCCCGGTCGCGCTAAACCCACTGTCCGACGGACCCCATGCCGCAACATCGCCCGGAAGATTCCAGAAGCTCGAAGCGAAGTAGCCATCACCGCTTCCAGGCGCCACCACGGTGGTCACCGACGTGGCTCCCGCGCCGCCGGGCACACAGCCCGCGATCCGGTACTCGTAGCCAACCTGCTTCTGCGCCGAGGTGTAGGTCTGGGTCACTCCCGCAGCGATCGGGCACAGAGGCGAAACTGCGTTGCAGTAAATGTGCACCTGTCCCGATGTGCAGCTTCCCACGAACAGGTTTCCGTATGGATCCATACCCCAGCCGCGCTCCTTCGGCGCCTTGGCGCTGGCGAACGGACAGCCATCCCCATAGCTGTTGCTGGACCCCCGGTCGTGGTAGTGGCGGCTTTGCAATTCGCGTTTGAACCGCTGGCGATCAGTGAAACGATCCCTGACTTTCTGGCCCACTGCTCCCATAACCTGGTTCGTGGATCCAGACCCGATCCCTCCCTGCCTGGCCGAAGCGAGATGCCACGTCCAGAGTATGTCCGCACAATGCGCTCGATCATCCTCTCTGATCGCAGATCATCGAGGCGTTTAGTTGATATTGACAGTGATCGTCAACGTCTGCGTAACACCGCCTCCAACTCCCGTGACGACCAAGGTCTACGTTCCGGAGGGCACAGTCCCGGCGTTGCTGGCGCACCCGGAGACCGCACTAAGCGCGACTCCGGCCAACACGACAAACAGCACCGGCAATGCCCGCACTTTCCGCCTCGCGGCGGCCAGCCGGACCAGGCCAAGGGGGGCGAGCAACGCCCACGCAAGACCCAGCCCGTTCCCGGAACGGCTTACGGCGACGTTGGTCTCATTGACACCGACCGTGGCGGTTACCTGAGTTGCCGCCCCACCCCCGACCGATAAGACGGGGGACGGCAGCAAGCAGGTCACATACGGCGCCGAGGAGACGCGGGTCAGGGTCAAGGTTCCGGTAAAGCCGCCCCCAGGTTGCACCGAGAAGGCGGCCGTCCCCGAGGTGCCATGCGTGACCGCGATGCTCGACGGGTTTGCCAGAAGGGCCACCGCGTTTACCACGCCAAGAGCGTGTGCCGTGCTGACGGAGGCGGCAAAGTTACCGCTGGCTGCCGCACTGGCGGTGATGGAGGCAGTCCCGACCGTGCGGCCGTCCACGCATACATAGCGACACTTGTAGCATTAGTGACACCAGTACCCAACGTCGACGTACCATTCAGGAACGTGACGTTTGCACCTGCGACGATGGGAGTCAACGTGGCGGTGAACGTAACCGTGCCTCCAGCGTGGATAGTCACTGGGTTGAGCACCAGCGCTACGCTGGTGGGGGTCGGAGTCACGGTGACGGAGACCATCCCACACGATGCCGCGTAGTTCCCGTCGCCTCCGTAGCATGCGTTGATGGTGCGGGTTCCGGCGGTCACCAACGTGCCGGTGAAAGCCGCCATACCCGCGTTGAGCGTAGCGGTGCCCAGGCTGGTCGTTCCGTCGGTGAAGACGATCTTCCCCGCGGGAATCGCCGCGCCCGCGATGCCCGTCGCGCTCGCCTGGATACTGTGCGGTGTAGGTATGGGGTCCCGCCGCGGGGTTGTTGATCGTCAGTGAAGCGAGTGTTCCGTTTGCGCTCAGCGTCGCAGTGCCAGCCAGCGTAGCGCCGTCGTAAAAGCTGACGGGGTTTGCGGGCGCTGCAACGCCGGTCCAGGTGCCGGAGGTTCCCGCGTAGGCCGTCTGCGACAGCGCCGGCTGAAGCATCGCGTTCAGTGTGATCGAGCCTGTATCCGAGATTGAGGCCGTTTGTAGATTATTCGCACTCGACGTGGAACCGTACAGCTCGAGGCGGGTCCGAATGGAAAACTCCACATCGGCGCCGGCAGCAATGCCTCTTCGAGTGTTTTGATGTACGACCTGAGCGCCGGCACCATTCGCGAACTTATGGCCTCCGCTGGCGGTCTCACGTACAGCTCGGTGGTTTCACCGGGCATCGGCACCTATACCAATAACACCTACTGTCCCACGTTCGGCCAGGGCGACGGGACCGCCGCCTTCTCGACCAGCGGCGCCTACTCCGCGGCCACGCTCTCGACCGGGATCTGCTTCCTCGCGCAAGGCACGGGCAGCAGCACCCAGGGCATTGCCGTCGACTCCAGCAACAATCTCTACCTCACCGACAATGAGATGGACAGCAGCGGGTACGGCCGGTCGCGAGTCCGCAAGGTGCTCGCCAGCCAGCTTTACCCGACCACCGTGGGCACCCCCACTACCCAGACTCTGCGCCTCCATGGCCCGGTCGGCACCACGGTAAGCGCGACCGCTATCGCCGCGGCTGCGTTGAACGTATCGCCCTCCGAGATCAGCGTCGCGACGCCGGTCTGTGCCACCAGCGCAGATGCCGGAGGCACGGTCGACTGCGTGTCCAACGTCACCTTCGCCCCGGCGCTTCCGGGTCTGCGCACCTCCACCCTTGTGCTCACCGACAGCAGCACGTCGTCTGCCTCCACCTCCCCCATGGGCGGTGTCGCAAAGGGCAGCGCGCTGGTCGCCGATCCTACCGCGCTTGGCACGCCTTCAACGACCAACCTGCTGGCCTCGGCGGCCACCCCGGTCCCTGTGGGAGCGGCCGTCGATGCGAACGGCAACATCTTCACCATGTACACGTTCGCCGGCAAGTTCACCGAGATCGTCGGCGACAGCACCATCTCTCAGCTCTCCGGCTCGCTGCCTTCAAGCCCGACCCAGCTTACGCTTGATCCGTCCGGCAATCTCTGGGCCGCCGGCACCGGGGCCTCGACTCTCACCGAGCTGACCCTCGGCACAGCCGGAATCTACACCCCCGGAACCGTCTCGATCGCCGGAGTCGCCGCCCCGCAGGCCGTCGCCTCCGACCAGAGGGGCAACCTGTTCGTCGCCGACCAGGCTACCGCCTCCGTGTATGAGGTAGCCGCAGCCAACATTCTCGGCAATGCCCTTCCCAGCACCAGTGGTACCCTGCAGAGCAACCTCGGACTCACCACCCTCTCGTCGATCGCGAGCGGCGTGGCCGGTTCGACCTCGGTCACGGTTCTGGGTTTGCTCACCACGCCGAGCGGCTCGCGGTCTCCGGCAGCGGCAATCTCTACAGCGCGGACATGGGAGCTGGCAAGCTGAACCTGGTCGCCCGCAACGCGCTCACCTATAACTTCGGCACCACCACGGGCAACACGTTCGGAGCCACGATCACCAACGCCGGCAACCTGGCCGCAACAGGATACGCCGAGATCGCCGCCGCCGAGTTCCCCATCTCGTCGGGAAGCTTGAACGGCTGCGGTGCGATACCGTCGACCTCGAATCCGCTGCCGGCAGGGACGACCTGCACCCTGACCTCTACCTTCGTTCCCTCAACCGGCAGCGTTGCCGTTTCCAGCACCACCTCCCTGCTGGCGGCGTCGTCGACCACCGGCGCGCTCTTCCTTCAGGGCACCGAGAACGGCGGCTCCAACCCCGCCACCGCCATAAGCATCACCGGCCCTGCCAACACCGCAATCTACTCCGCCAGCGGCACCGAGATCAGTTACACCCTCTCCGTCGCCGCCAGCAACGCCACCGCAGTCACCGGCTACGTCAATGTAACTGTCGACTCCGGCACCACCGTGAACTACGACCTCACCTCCGGCGCCCCTGCCACAGTGACCGTGCCGCTCTCGGGCCTTACGGTCGGCAGCCATTCGATCAGCGCTATCTACCCGAGCGGCCAGGGCAACGATCTCCAATCCAACACCGCCACCCAGTCCTTCACCATCACTCAAGCTCCCACAACCGTTTCCTGGACACCGTAGGCGACGACGCAATAATTTAGGGCGGCCGTCGGAGCCGGAGTTCTCGACGCCACTGCGACCATCGCCGGCACCTCCACTGCCAAACCCGGCTACTTCGTCTACTCCGCGACTGCGACCGCCGGGGGCGCCTCGAACCCCAATCTCTAACGTGGTCCTACAGCGGCGACAGCAACTTTTCCGGATCATCCTCCAGCACGCCGTATGTGCTCACGGTCAGTGGGCTGTCCTCGGCCACGACTCTTTCTCTTACGACGAGCCTCATCACCTGCGGGCAATCGGCCAGCCTCACCGCGAATGTCTCCGGCAGTGGAGCGACTCCGACCGGAAGCGTGACCCTCGCCACTGACGGGGGCTCGCCGCAGAGCACCTCGCTGACCGGTGGCTCGACCAACTTCACGGTCTCCGGCCTGAACGCGGGCAGCCACACCTTCGGCGCGAGCTACGGAGGTGACGCCAACTACACCGGATCAACATCCGCAAACATGGGTCTGACCGTCAATCAGGCTCCGCTCACGGTGACCGGTTCTTGCAGCAACCGGATCTTCGATACGCCAAACACCTGCACAGCGGCGAGTGTCACCGGCTATCAATACACCGATTCGCAGGCTACGGTCTTCAGCGGCACGCCCGCCGCCACGACCACCGCCACAGAATATCGCCGGCCGGCTCGTATTTCGTGACGCCTTTAACGTCCAGCCTTACCCTCACCCCGCTTGGCACACTGGACTACGTCCTCAACCCGCAGAACACCAGCTTCACCGTCACCGGCAACGCACCTCAGACGATTGTCTTCCCGCCACTTCCGAACCTTCCTCATGGTGGTTCGTACAAGCTGGCGGCGCAGGCCACGTCCGGATTACCTATCGTCTACACGGTCACCGTCGGCACCGGCATCACCAGCATCAGCGGTTCGACCCTGACCGTCACCGGGGCCGGCCCAATAACAATCCAGGCGACTACCGCCGTGGACCCGACCGGCGATTACGCGACAGCACCGCCAGTTGTACGGAGCTTCGCCGCTGCGTAGCCCACATGCATTTCTCAATCCCTCTGTGTTGAACCAAAAATGAAGCGACCCAAAAACGAACCACGCAATGGAGCCGGACATGACGCATCTCAGTAACGATCCAACCCCGCAAACACGCTGCACGTTCCCCATCGCGTCTGCCGGCGTCGCTCTGTCTTTCGCCGCTCTACTCTGTGGTTGTGCGGGAACACTTCCGGGTGACCGCTCAATCGGGACGACATCTGGAACATCCGCCTCGTTACGAGCGGACAGGGCGACGGCGTCAGGCTCACCAACACGGGCGTCTTCTCAGCCGTCTACACCGATGCTGCGCTACAAGGCCCTGTGTCGGAATAGTTTGCTGCGTCGAATCGCCTTTGCTCGGCGAACCGAATGGGCGCGCGGCGCCGAGCGTGAAGTTAGCCTAAAGTATTCCTGGATCAGTTGTTCGGATTGTCCTCGATGGCCGGCCTACAATCGGCGGGTGCATTGACAGGGTTACAGCGCGCCACAACGTGACCGGGAAGAGCGACCGTAAAGTGGCCTTCCCAGCGAGCGGGCTCGTTCGAGGGATAGTCGGTGCTAAGGATCTGGGCGCCGCTTGCCATCATGGCATCACGCATTGTGGTGTCATTTACGCGAGCCTGTCTGGTATCGGCATCCGTGCGGGCTCGGATAAGGTAGCCCTTCCTGACCAGCGCGCTTATCTCGGCAGCCGGTCCGTCGTTGCGCTCGATGAATGCCGCGTCAGGCTCGCCGGGTTCCGCATTGGTGAATATGAGGCGTCCTCGAAGTGCGGGATGGCCGGCGAGGTAGACCGGGCCGACAGGCCGCTGATCCATCAGGAAGACGACCTTGCCCCGGGCGCTCGCAAGCGTGGGCCAGTTACCCGCCAGTATGGCTTGGTTCAGCGTCTGACAGGAGCCGCGGACATCATCCGGCGCAATCATCTCCGACGCAGGAAAGACGGACCTGATCTCGGCGTCCAGAGCGTCAAACGTCGCGGACGTGAAGGGTTCGGGCTCGGTGAGTTTGAGGTCCTTCGGCGAGCTCTGCTTGGTCTCCACAAGGATGAAGATCGGGATGTGTCCCGGATGTTTCCGCGACCACTCGCGAACCTGCTGGAGACACGCGGTAAACGGCTGGCAGTTGCTGCGGTAGTCGACATCCTGCACATGCATTACCTTGAATCCGGGCTTAGCCATGATGCCTTCGGGATCGAAGGGCGGGTCGGCTGGCAGGCCGGCAGCCGCGGCCATCGCGGGGCCGGACGGATGGGCATACCTTCCGCCTTTGGTATCGGCGTACACGTCGAGTTCGATCTGGCGAACCCCCGCGTCAAACTGCTGAGGAAGCGGAGGGTGCTGGTAATCCAATCCCTTGTAGGCGTCGGCATACTTCGCCTGCCAGACCCTGGCCTCGTTCGGCGAAATGCCGGCGTGATAGCTGTTGTGCGTTCCTATCACCTGGATCTGGTTGAGCCTGAGGGTTGAGTCCGCCGACTGCGCCCAGGTCGTGAGCGCGATGCTGAACGGCAACGTCGTGATTGCAATACGGCGAAGGATGTTGGGTATCAAAGCGTCTCCAGACGAGCAGGCTTGTCAGGCGCTGCGGTAGGGCTTGCTGTAGTGGGTCGACCAATCCACCAGGCTCTCATTCATAAAACGCCAGGTGACACGTTTGGTGTCGACTTCGAGCAGCATGTAGGCGTTGGGGTCGTAGCGCGTGGCCGCCATGACGTAATGCTGCGGACCGTAGGTGTGGGCGAAGTCGATCCACTTGTGCATGTGGCCGGAGACGACCAGCTGAATCGTCTCCTGATGCCTGCGCAGCAGAGGAAGCAGGCCGTAGTCGGCGAACTCGGTGGCCTGATCCTGAATGAGCGGGTAGTGGATGAAGACGAAGCTGGGCCTGCGCTGCTCCAGCAACGCTTCGAACCAGTGCAACTGCTCTTCGCCGAGCGAGCCAGTGTTGGGGTTGAAGTCCGCCGCGGTGCGATCCTGCGTGCTGCCCAGGAAGTTGTTCAGGTGGATGAACCGGAAGCCCTTGTAATCGAGGCTGGAGTAAGGCTTCGCGTTGAATTTGGCGGCGAAGAGTCGATGGCTCATCTCGCGCGGAACGTTGCGCACATCGTAGTCGTGATTGCCGAAGCCAAGATGCACCGGCATCCTGAATCCGTCGGTGATGGCCTTGGCGTTATCGAGGCGCGTCGTGTTCCTGAAGTAGAAGTCGTAATCGGTAGAGGGATAGTTGTGAAAGTAGTCGCCGATGAGGAAGACCTGCTCGATCGCCGGATGCAGCGAGTTGATCAGATCGCGTGCGGAGGTGAGCCGCGGCGTGGTGACGAGAATGCTCTCGTTATCTTCGGCGCCGTTCTCGCTGCCGGGCTTGTAGAAGTCATCGATGATATGACTGTCGGCGACCAGCGCGATGTAGAACTTTTCGGGAGAGGCGGATGCCCGAGCCTGCTCAGCCCAGAGTCTCCGGGTGAGCAGGCTGCCGAACGAGGCTCCCGCCATTGCTGCGAACTGTCTGCGGTCGAGCATAGGTGACCTCCTTAGAAGAGAATCTTGCCGGCAAACTGAAGGATGCGCGGCGGGAGCGTCGAGCCGGCGGCCACGACGCCGAAGCTGGTGGAGTTGTTTGCATACGTGCTTGAGGGGAAGCCGTAGTTGGTCAGGTTGAAGATGTTGAACGCCTCGAAGCGGAAGTCGAATTTGACCGACTCCGGATAGAGCGCGAACTGCTTGTGAAGCCCCACATCCGTGTTGTAGTAGGGATCGAAGCGGAGCGAGTTGCGGCTCGCATTGCCGTAAGGCTGATTGACGGTCGGGATCGAGAAGATGTTATTCGCCGCGGAGATGAGCGGATTTCCGACCAGCGTGGCGATATCCTCATTGCCCCCGAACTTCACCCGCTGCCCCTTCGGCACGATTGGATTGCCGGGAGCCTGGTTCGGCCGCTGCACGAGTAGCGAACTCACCTGCTGAAAGCTATTCGGCGAATAAGACAAGTTCGCCGGCAGACCGCTATTGACGTCGTTGATGACCGTAAGCTGCCAGCCGCCGAGCACCTCCTGCAACGGCAGCGGAGCGCTGTTGCCAAAGGTGCGTCCCTTGCCATAGGGCAGGTCATAGACGATCGAAAGCGTGTCATTCAGCGGCTGATTATAGGCCGACGGCCCAATCTCACCCAGCGGGTTTGCCAGGTTGATGCGGGAGTTATCGTTGTCCGGAGTATCCAGGTGACCGGCCGCATTGTCTTCGGCCCGCGAGTAGGTGAACGAGTTCAGCAGGTACAGGCCGTGTCCAGTGCGATGCTCGAGCTTGGTCTGCAGCGCGTTGTAGTAGAGCAGCCCGGCAGGAAGCGTCTCCTCGATGGTGGTGAAGGTCGGGATGGGACGGCGCGCCTGCAGCGAAAGGCAGCCCGTGTTCACAGTCGGGTTGCAGGTTGCGGTGACTGGGTTCGGCGCGGCCTGGTTCAGGTCGGCAAGCACCTGCAGCTTCACGCCATGCGAGCCGACATAAGAGGCCTCGAAGGTCGTCGACGGCCCCAACTGGCGCTGCACGGTGAGGTGATAGGTCTGCACGTATCCGGTCGGCAGGTTCTTCGGGATGTAGCGAGCCTGAGTAGAGATATTGCTCGCCGGGGTCACGTTGGCGGGGTTCGCAAAATTGGTGGGATAGCCCTGATAAGAAGGCAGGAAGCAGGGGGCGGGATTTGCCGGGTTGAATGGTGCCGCAGCCTGCGCCGCCGAGCAGGGCGCCAGTCCGGCGGAGGCGCCACGAACGCCTGGTGCCGCGAAGGATGGGATTTGCGTGACGCTGGTGTTGACCACGGCGGGCAGGTTATACACCAGCAGATTTTCGCCGCCCTCGCGGTTGAACTGCGCGAAGTTTATGCCGTATGCCGCACGGATAACTGTCTTCGGACCGGCAGAGTAGGCAACGCCGAAGCGTGGCGCAAAGTCCAGCATGGGCATGTTCACCAGGGCGCGATTGTAGAGCGAACCGCTGGTTGCCTGCACCAAAGACTGCGTCGCCGGATTGTAGTTCGCCAGCATATTGTTCGATTCCCACTGCGGCGTCACCAGTTCGTAGCGCAGCCCCGCGTTGATCGTCAGCCTGGAGTTCACGCGAATGTCGTCCTGCACATACATGAAGTTGTAGCGCTGGTTCAGGTGCACGATGACGAAGTTGTTGAGCTGGTAGGTATCGCGCG
This sequence comes from uncultured Acidobacteriaceae bacterium, assembly GCA_964245315.1. GTDB lineage: Bacteria > Acidobacteriota > Terriglobia > Terriglobales > Acidobacteriaceae > Edaphobacter. Next base: position 14,106 of record CAXTMK010000017.1, read on the forward strand.
CACCAAACAGGAAGTCGGCCAGGGAAACCGCTTCCTTGTAGCCGGTGTTCTGTGCACTGAGTTGGCTTCCGCTCGCGGTTGCGGCGCCGTTGCTGTAACCACCGTTGTACGTGTCCTGACCGTAGACGGGATTGAAGTCGTCGATAGTCGTATATACGGCCTGGTACTCATAGCCGAACTTGAACTGCTGGCGACCGCGCAGCAGCGTGAAGTTCACCTTGGGGTCGTAGACCGTGGGGTTCTGAAATTGCGGGTTGCTGCCCTGGTTGCCGAACTGAGTGAAGCCACTGACGCTCTGCACGTTCAGGCTGCGCACAACGGTCGGGCTGGTGGGCAGGCCGGGTATGCCGGTCTCGAGGCTGGCCAGATTGGCCCCGTACGGGCTCTTTCCGCCGTCGGTCAGCGTGAACCCAAAGCGTGCATCGAGGATGGCGTTCTGGTTGAACGAGTGGGTTACGCCGCCCACCGCCTGCTGGTTGAAGATGTTGACCGTGCCGTTGCTGTTGCCGCCGGCCGGTCCCTGAATGGCAGGCGGCGAGGCGATGATGCCCTGATGCTCGCTGTAGCGGAAGAACGCGGTCGTTTTATGGCTTGCGGTGAAGTCCATGCGGACATCACCCTTGTCATCGTGGATGGTATCCGGCGGCAGCGAAGCGTAGTTGTTGGTGTAGGGGCTGCCGGGCACGTTAGGCGCGGGCAGCGCATTCAGCACCCCCTTTGCGAAGCTGGACACGCCAGGGTCGTTGAAGGGGATGACGCCGTTCGGATAGGTCTGCCCGGTGAGAGGATTGATAAGCGGAACGGGCGTGCCGTTCTCCGAGCTGGAGCCGGAGATAAACGTGTAGCCTCCGTTTGCCTGCGCAATCGCGCTGCGGCCGGACTGATCGAGCGTAGGCACGGTCGCCTGGTTCACGGCGTGCACGATCTGGCGTGTGCCTTCGTAGTCGCCGAAGAGAAACAGCTTGTCCTTCAGGATGGGTCCGCCCAGCGTGCCGCCGAACTGGTTGCGGATCAGGATGGGCTTTTGTTGCGCGCCGGTCAGCGGGTTCGTCGGCGCGTAAAACGGCCCGATCGCGTTGAAGATCGTATTGCGAAGATAGTCGTACGCGCTGCCGTGCACGTTGTTGGTGCCGCTGCGAATGCTTACATTGATCACGGCGCCGGCCGAGCGGCCATACTCCGCGCTGTAGTTGTCGGTCTCGACGCGGAATTCTGATATCGCATCGGGTGAGGCCGGGATGGCCTGGTTCGAGAAGCCCTGGTTGGAGGTGCCATAAGCGTTATTGTCCACGCCATCCAGCAGGAAGTTGTTGAACTCGCTGCGCTGCCCGTTCACGTCGAACGAGGCATCGCGGCTGCTGTCCGACCCATTCTCAAGGATGTTGCGGCGCACACCCGGAACCAGTGCGGCCAGGTCGGCGTATTCGCGTCCGTTCAGCGGCAGATTCTCGACCTCGCGCCGTCCGATCACCTGGCCACGCTCGCTGCTGTCGGTCTCCAGCACCGAAGCCGCTGCATCGACCGTTACTGTCTCGCTGTTCGAGCCGATCCTGAGAGCAAGGTCAACCCGCTGACGTGCGTTCACGGTCACAGTGAAGGGCTGGGTCGTACCGGTGTCGAACCCACTTGCTTTTGCGGTGACCTCATATTGACCGATTTTCACGTCGGTAAACTCATACGATCCCTGTCCATTGGTCTGTGCCGATACCTGTGCCTTGGTTTGCTGGTCGATCAGGGTGACCGCGGCTCCCGGTACTGCGGCTCCGGAACCGTCACGGACATAGCCCAGAACGGTTGCGGTCTCAAACTGTGCCATCAAGGCAGCCGGAGCGGCCACCAGGAATATGAGGGCGAGCATTGTGCGACGCAGATATGTCATCTCTTCTCCAAAGGGTTCGTTGAGGCGGAGATCAGCCGTCGTTCGAGCGGACCTGTATGTACGTGACCCGCTGAGCGTAGCTGCCGGTTGTTACGTCTGAGTGACACATCCGTGACGGGACGGAGATTTTGAGGGGTTGTTCACCTCATGAATCAGAGGCGCAGACTGACGAACTCCACCTGACTCGAAGGGGCTGTCTGCTCGCCATCGCGGCCGCCCCGCTCACATACGCAGTAGTGCGCTAAGCGGACGCGGGTTCTCGCCTGACTTGAGAGCAAGTGTGCACAAGAGTCAAGTCAGCTCCGCCGGTTACTGAGCAGCGCGATGGTGGATGGGTTGGCGGGAATTACATGCGGCTGAAGTGAAACTCGCCCACTACGGGCGGTCACGGCCTCCGGATCTACGTGAACTACGGATGGTGCAACGGAATTCCAGAGCCTTCCGGCTCTACCGCAACGAGGGTGTGCTAATCCTGCGCAACCGCGTAACGGTGCGATGCGACTGCTCTCGTGAACGTCATGCGGATGCCATGTTTCGGCCGGAGAATCACCATTGGGCGAGCCTCGATTCTCTGGCCAGGAGTCAGTTTGAAGTCGTACTTCCGCAGCAGTTCGCTCAGGATCATCAGGATCTGCAGCATCGCGTATTGATTGCCGATGCAAACCCGCGGTCCGCCGCCGAACGGCAGGTAGGTGAAGGGTGTAAGCTGCTTCAGCTTCGCCCTGGTGAAGCGCTCGGGATCGAAGCCCTCCGGATCGGGCCAGTTGTGCGGGGCGTGGTGCGCGCCGTAGACATAGACGATCACCATCGAGCCTTTCGGGATCGCAATATCGCCGACCTGATCGTCCGCGATGGCCTCGCGGTCGATCATCCAGAACGGAGGATAGAGCCGCAAACCTTCCTGAATGACCTGGGTCGTGTACTCACACTTCATCACATCGGCAGCGCTCAACGGTGCCTCTCCGAGCACAGCGTCGAACTCCTGGCGGACGCGTTCCAGGCAGTCCGGCCGCGAGCTCAAAAGATAGAGCAGCCACGAGAGCGCGTTCGACGAGGTCTCATGCCCGGCGACCAGAAGCTGCATGCTTTCGCTCAGGACGAGTTCGTCGGTCATGCCTTCGCCGTCGCTGTAACGCGCGTCCATCAGGCTTTGCAGCAGATCGCTGCCGGGCTCCTGTTGCCGGCGCTGCCTGATGTATTGCATCAGCACGGCGTCGGCGCGAGCGCGCATCTCCTCGTGCCGGCGCAGTTCGCCCGAGACTTCAAACCATGGGTTCAGATACGGCTGCAGCGTCTGCCGCACGATGAACTCCTGCACGGTGCAGATGGTGTCGCTGACGAGATCGATGTCTTCGTCCTTCAGGCGCGCCCCGAAGAGCGAGCGGGCGACCATCGAAAACGTGATCTTCATCAGGTGCGGGTAGATGTCTACGGGACCGTTCCGGATTTTGCTGTCGAAATCCCGCAGCGAGTCTGCGACCGAGTCCTGCATGATTGCGGACAGCGCATCCAGTTGCCTGCGATCGAAGCCCTTCTGGATCAGCCGGCGCTGCGTGCGCCACGGCTCACCATGCGTCGTCAGCAGGCCTTTGCCGAGGAAGTGGCCCATCCGCTTCACCTGGATGTCGGACTTGTGGTAGTTCTCAGCATTGGTCTTCAGGACGTGCTGCATCACGGCCGGATTGGTGGTGACGATGGCCTCTTTAATGCCGCCGAGATAGAAGCGGAATGTGTCGCCGCACATCCCGGTGTACTTTTGCAATACCTGCACGGGGTTCGCGGCCATGGCGCGCGAATCCGCGAAGGAGCGAAGGCGTGAGACGGCTGGGATAGATGTTGGCAACGTCGGGCACCCTTGTGTTTGTTCCGCAGCTTTTTGTCATTCCGCAGCTCCTTTGTTGTCATTCCGCAGCGGAGCGGAGGAATCTGCTGTTCAAGCTGACGCGGAGCTCAGTTCTCGTTTCCGAGTTGCTTCAAAAGTATCAGATGCTGCTGGATGGCTCGTGTCATGGTGGGGTTTTGGCGATAGGGTATGCCAAACTCCGCGGCTGTCTCCTTAACGATCTTCGTCAGCGGAGCATAGTGCGTGTGGCAGACGAACGGGCACAGATGGTGCGCGATGTGGTGGTTCAGTCCGCCCGTAAGCCAGCCTACCAGAGGGTTCTCCGTGGCGTAGTCGGCCGTCGTCGCGAAGATGTGATACACACCATTTTCGAACTCGTTACGACCAGCAGGAAAGTGCGTCGTGTCGACGGTGTGGGTGGTCTGAAAGACCAGCGACACGCTGAGTCCGACGACCAGATGAACGAGCAGGAACGCCAGGCCGACCAGCAGTGGCGATTTCCCCAAGACCAGCACCGGCAAAAGCAGCATGTAGGTGATGTAGAAGGCCTTGCCCGCGAAGAGGATGGCGTACTCGCGGGCGGGATGTTTGTCGCGCGTCAGGTAGTCGTGGGTGGGAAAGAAGAATGCCTCGAAGTCGCGCACGAAGACGTAATCGAGCGAGAAGAATGCATACAGAAACAGCGCGTAGATGTGCTGGAACCTATGCAGCGGAGTACGCGGTTCATGCGGGTCGAAGCGGAAGAGGCCGCGTCCGGTGAGCGCATCGTCTTCGCCGTGCACGTTGATGCAGGAGTGGTGGCCGCGATGATGCAGGATCCGCCACATGTAGGAACTGATTCCGCAGAGATCGAAGACGTAGTTCAACGTCTTGTTGACGGTCGGCACCGATGAGATGGCGTTGTGATTGCTGTCGTGCGCGATGTTCAGCAGAAGAAACGTCTGCGCCAGACCGCCCAACAGATAAAGCGCGACAAACTTCCAGGAATCAGGTCGGAATGCGTAGATGGCGATCCAGCTGCCCGCCAGCACGGCCAGTCCTACGGCGATCTTGGTCCACATCATGCCGTCGGCTTTGGGAGAGATGTTGCCGTCGGCGAAGAACTTATCGAGGCGGCGTCGGAGAACCTTCGGGAAGGAAGGTGCGGATTCCGCAGTTGCCTGCCGCGGCGAGGCCTCGGCGGCAACCAGATCTTCTATGTCCCGCATGGCGGCGAGTGGGGCTTCGATTTGTGATGTCACCGGCGCCTCACACTTGCTTGAAATTCGCTTTGCGCGCAAATCGGTTGCTCTTGCCGCCGGCGATGCCGACGCTCAATGGTAGCCCGGAGCGTGAGACTGAATCAACATAATTCGCGTCAGAAGCAATGGGCGATGCCTGTGAACGATCAAGCGTCGCAATTTCTTGCTGCTCTGGTAACATGGTCCTATAGACGTTCAAATTCGGGATAAGTTGAATGGGGCGTCCCCTTTGGCGGGATTCCATCAGACGCCTTCGCCCCGCCGGTTCAGCGACTTCTTGGCGCAGTATGCGTTTGTTACAGTATCGAGTTTGGTATTCAACCCTGGGGGAACCGCTGATTGATTACGGCGTCCATTTTAGAAAGACTGGATAGGCTGGGGGTTGAACACCCGCACAAACTCCTGTATTCGTTCCTCGACCTGAACGGCTCTACGATCGAGAGCTATTCGTATGCGTCGTTTCTGCGCCGCACGGCTGCGATCGCCGGACATTTGTTGAAGCAGGGCCGTTTCGAGCCACGGGACCGTCTGCTGCTGGCCTATCCGCCCGGGCTTGAGATGATCTGCGCCTTCTTCGGCTGCGTGCGCGCCGGGCTGATCCCGGTGCCGGTCTATCCGCCCAGTTCACGTGGATTCCAGAGCGCCCTGTATAAAATGGTTCATATCGCCAAGGATTGCCAGGCGAGCGGCATCCTGACCAGCCGCGACTACCACGCATCGCTGAAGACGAACCTGACCCGCAGCGGCGTCACCACCTCCGGCGTCGACGTGGAGTACATCTCCGGCCTGCCCTGGCTCGTCACCGAAGACTTCGTCGAGCCGGTCTTAGGCGAAGCGTTCCACGCCAAATCCAACATCCTGTTCCTGCAGTACACCTCGGGTTCGACGATGGAGCCGAAGGGCGTGATGGTGACGCACGAAAACATCCTCGACACCGCAGGTCTGGTCATCGACCACGCCGACCCGGTCGTCGTGTCGTGGCTTCCGCAGTACCACGATATGGGATTGATCGGCTGCTACCTTTATCCGGCGATGCTTGGCGGCACCACCTACGGCTTCGCTCCCACGGACTTCATTCAGCGGCCGATCCTGTGGTTCGAAACGATCACGACGTATCGGGCCACGGCTACAGCCGCCCCCAACTTCGCGTACGACTACTGCCTGCGCGCCGGACGCCTTGCGAAGGAAGCTCTGGAAGACTGCGATCTCAGTTCCCTGCATGTGCTGATGTGCGCCGCTGAACCCGTGAAGGCGGATACATTCACGAAATTTCTGGAGGCGTTTCAGCCCTGCGGCCTGAAGTCCGCGAGTTTCTATGTGGCCTATGGATTGGCCGAGAATACGCTGGCCGTCTCGATGCGCGGCCGCAACATTCTCTCCATCAACAAGCACGCGATGGCGCTGGGCAAGGCGCGCCTGACGAGCGAGGTCTCGGAGATAGGCGCATCCACGCAGGTCGTCAGCTGCGGCATCCCGCTCCCCGGAATAAGCGTTAAGATCGTCGATCCGGAGCGCCACAACGAGCTGGATCCCGGACGCATCGGGGAGATCTGGATCGCCGGCTACGGCAAGTGCCTCGGCTATTGGAACAACCCGCAGCTCACCCTGAAACAGTTCCACGCGCGGCTGGTGGACGACAGCCCCTACGACGACGGCTATCTGCGCACCGGCGATATGGGCTTCTTCCACGACGGCGAACTCTTCGTCTGCGGCCGCATCAAGGACATGATCATCCTGCGCGGACAGAACTATTACCCGCAGGACATCGAAGGCGTCGTGGAGCGCGCCTCCAGCCTGATCCGCGCGCACTGCGTGGCCGCATTCCAGATTCACGAAGACAGCGAACCCGCGCTGGCGATCGTAGCCGAGGTAAAGAATCCCAAGGTGCTGCCGGATGCGCGCAAGATTGCCGCCGCGGTGCGCAGCTATCTGAACGTGGAGGTGGCGCTGATCTCGTTCATCGCGCCGCGGGCCATCCCCAGGACCAGCTCCGGCAAGATCATGCGCCACCGGGCCAAGCAGATGTGGCTGGCGGGGGAGTTCACGATCCTGGCCGACTTTTCGCGCGAGAAGGACGCCGGAATCGCGGAGAACACCTCTGAGAATCATTCGCCGTTCGATGTCCTGAAGGCCCGCTACAACCTGACCGGCAAGGAGTCGTATAATCTCGTCGAAGCCGGGCTCGACTCGCTCGATCTCGTCGTCTTCATGCACGAGCTGAAGGAGCTTCTGAAAGATAAGGGCGCCGAAGTTCTGGCGCGGCAGGTCGATATCGGCGTCATCCAGCGCGTCAGCGTAGCGGAGCTGTTCGGCCTGGCCGAGCAACTGGAACGCGCGCCGGAAGAGGCTTTGGCAATGCTGCGCCACTCGCTGGGCGCCTTCCGCGAGGAGCAGCGCGCGGCCGAGATGAAGATGATGTGCGACGACAAGAAGCTCATCTTCGAGCCGCCCGTACCCGCGCCGCTGCCCGACAAACCGGAGCTGCATCGCGTGCTGCTGACCGGCGGCACCGGCTTCATCGGGCCGTTCCTGATGAAGAGCCTGCTGGAACAGACGCGCGCGAAGATTTACGTTCTGGTCCGCGCCTCGGACGACATCCAGGGCCGGCAGAGACTGCGCGCGGCCATGGAGTCGATGGGGCCATGCAGCACCGCGCTGATGCACACCTTCGAGGCGCGCGTCATCCCCATCTGCGGCGATCTTGGGCAGGCAAACCTGGGCCTGCAGCAGGATGTGTGGGACTTCCTCGCGCACGAGATGGACACGGTCTTCCACAACGGCGCGACCGTGAACTACCTGTTCAATTACGACCGCATGCGCGACGCGAACGTGATGGGAACCAACGAAGTTCTGCGCCTGGCATTCGAAGGCCGGCCCAAGGAGTTCAACTACGTCTCGACTACGTTCGTTTTCGGCTGGGCGGTCAAGTCCGTCCTGTGGGAGACGGATCTGAACCAGAACATGGAGTTGCTCGACTTCGGCTACAGCCAGACCAAATGGGTCGCCGAGCAGGTGGTCGCGGACGCGCGCAGCCGCGGTCTTTCCGCGCGAATCTTCCGGCCGGCGCTGGTCAGTCCGTCGGTTTCGGGCGGCGGAAACAACTTCGATATTGCTGTCCGGCTGGTCGCGTTCATGGTCAACCACGGCATCGGTGTCGACACGCTGAACCAGGTCAGCTTCGTTCCCGCGGATGTGGTCGCGAACAACATCGTCGCTATCTCCACCACGCCCGGCACTGCGAACCAGACATTCCACGTCGTGCGCGACGACTACGCCAACATGCTCGACATCACCGACCTGATCACGAAGTCGACCGGGCGCCAGTTCGAGGTCTTCAGTCTGCCCGAGTTCGTTCCGGAGCTGATTCGCAGATGCCGCAAGGAAGACCTGCTGTTCCCGCTGCTCGACTTTCTGGTCGGCTCGGTGGACAACATCTCGGCGATGGAGTTCAAGCGCTACGACAACTCGACGTATCAGACGGCGCGGGATGCCTCGGCATGGGGTAAGAGCGATCCGTCGCTTGAGGACACGGTCAACGGCATCTTGAAATTCATGCACCGCAAGGGCATTATTTCGGTTGCGCCGCGCGAGCTTGGCGATCCGGTCGTGGTGCAGTAGCGTTACTGCCTTTGAAACACCAGCTTCTCCGTCAGGTGCTGGCCGTTCTCGAACGTCGCGGTGCTCGTCAGCGTCATCTGCTTGCCGTCGGCTGACACCGCCCAGCGGTCCCTCTGCGTAACCTGATTGTCGCGCCGGAACGTCGCATCCACGGTGTGCGGATCGGCCAGCGCCAGCGCCACGGTGTCGTTGCGGGAGTTTTTCACGTCATAGTTCTTGCCATCGAAGCGTGCGGTGTAGCTGAAATCGCCCGCAAATCGCACGCCGTTGCTTCCATCGGCTTCGATCTTCAGCACTAAGCCCTGGCGCATGCGCGTCTTGCCCGGGTCCTGCGTCCACTCGCCGGCCAGCGGGTCATTGGCGGCTTTCTCGCCTCCGTTTCGCGCCCAGACGGTGACCTCGTCGGCGCGGCCCGGGATTGCGGTCGTGATGGTCAGCTCACTCTTATCTTTCGAGAGCTTGCTCCGGAGCGTCGCGACAACCGCTCCGTTCTTCTTCTCGGTCACTTCGACCTGCTTGTCGACGCGCCGCATCTCGATCTGGTTGAACCCCGGATTTCCCGGCACGGGGGCGTCGTGTCCGTCGGCCCTTGCGGTGAAGTCGAGGTGCGTCTCGCCCGACATGACGACGTGCTGGCCGTCACGCGTCGGCGTGATGGAGAGCTTGTTCGGGGGATCGACCGAAGACTGCGCCGAAATAAGCGTCCATGAACCAACGCGGGGATCTTGCGCGCGCAGGTTTGCGCATCCAAGCGGTAGAGCTACAAGCAGGCCGAGCAAGACGAAGGTACGGATAAATCCCTCCCTGGACAACGTAATCTCAGATGAATGTAGCAGGAGCGAAGGTGTATGAATAACTCTGACAGGCGACGATTCTGGGTGGCCGGCGTCGTTCTCGCCGCCGTTCTCGCTCTGCTTCCCTTCTCGTTCCACGCCGAACGCCATCTGGAGACGGCGACGCGCGTCGAGGGAAGCGAAGCCGAGGTCGTCACGCAGCAGTTGGCAGAAAGCTTTCATTCGCCGTTCGTCGATCGCGTAGTGCTCGTGATCACGGGCCTTCCACCGGCCGACTCCGATGCAGGGCAGCAGGCGCTCACGACCATCGTGGCCGCTCTGAAAGACGAGCCGGGCGTCTCCGGCGTCGTCTCTTATCTGGAGCTGCGCGATCCCATCTTCCTTGGCAAAGGCGGTGGGACGTACGTGCTCGTCGGCCTTGCTTCGACGGACGCTCCGGTGGAGTCGCTGGTGCCGGCGCTGCACCGGCGGGCGAGTGCGCTTGAGAGTAAGTTGCGCGGAAAGTATCCGGCGGTGAAGCTCGAACTGACGGGCGAGATTCCGTTGAACTTCGACATCCGGAACGCCAGCGCGAAGGATGTCAATCGCGGCGAAAGCCTGGTGATTCCGGCGACCCTCGCGCTGCTGCTGCTGGCCTTCGGCAGCCTTGTGGCCGCGCTTATTCCGCTGGCGGTGGGACAGCTTGCCATCGCCGCGACTTTGGCGATCGCCAGCCTGCTGGCCACGCGGCTGCACCTGTCGATTCTGGTTCAGAATTTAGCTACGATGCTGGGGCTCGGTCTGGGCATCGACTACACGCTGCTGATGGTCAGCCGCTTTCGCGAGGCGATCTCCGCCGGCAGCGACGGGCGCACTGCGGCGGACATCGCGGCGCGTCAGGCAGGACGAACTTTATTGATCTCGGCCTCGACGGTGGCGATCGGATTTCTCGCTCTGCTGACCGTTCCGATCAGCGAAATCCGCTCGATCGGGGTCGCCGGAGTTCTGGTGGCGGGAATCAGCGTCCTGCTTGCGAATACGCTGGTTCCGGCGCTGCTGGCGCTGCTCGGCCCACGGATCGACGCCGGCCGCCTGCCCTTCAAACCGAGGCTGGACGCAGACCACGCCGCCCGCACAGGCGCACGCTGGAGGCAGTGGGGCAAGGTCATCGTCGCGCGGCCGTGGCTTGCCATCGTACTCGCCGGCGCGCCTTTGCTTCTGCTCGCATGGCAGGCCCGGCGGCTCGATACCAGCCTGCCCAAAGGCGACTGGCTGCCGCAGGCGGCGGAGTCGGTGCACGCTCTCCATACCCTCGAACAGATGGACCGCGCCGGCGTGGTGCAGTCGCTGCGTGTGATCGTCGAACTGCCGGACTCGATCGCGCAGACGGACGCGGGCTGGGAGACGCTCGACGGCCTCTCGAAGAAGCTCGCAAGCGACCCTCGCACCGACCGCGTCATCTCGATCACGACGATTGCGGAGAGCAATCGCTCCGCGCTCACCGATCTTTCGCGCGAGACGCGGCGAACGTTCCTGAGCGGCGACGGACACGCCGCGCTGCTCGAAGTTTTGCCGAAGACCTCCGTCTCGTTGCGCGATCAGGTGGACTGGGTGCGCGAGTTGCGCAAAACGGGCGCGCCCGCGCTTACTGGCCTTTCGGGCGCCACGCTGCTTATCGGCGGAATTCCCGCGCTGAACGCAGATTACCAGACCATCGTCGCGGCTCGCTTTCCCTCGGTGATGGCGCTGGTGGTGGGCGGCACGCTGCTGGCGCTGCTGGCCGGCTTCCGCTCGGTCTTCGCCGCGGTAAAAGCCATCGCGTTAAACCTGTTCTCCGTCGCCGCCTCGTTTGGAGCCTTGGTTCTGGTGTTTCAGGACGGCCACGCAAGCCGCATCCTCGGCGTTCCGGGCGGGACCGGAAGCATCTTTCCGCTGGTTCCCATCGTCGCTTTCGCCATCGTCTTCGGGCTCAGCATGGACTACGAAGTCTTCCTGGTCGCACGCGTGCTCGAAGCGCGGCGCAGCGGTCTGAGCGAAGTGGACGCGATACCAGAAGGCCTGGCCAGAACCGCCGGTCTTATTACCAGCGCGGCCGCGATTATGATCGTGGTCTTCGCGGCGTTTACGTTCGGTGACTTCCTGGTGGTCAAGATGATCGGCTTCACGCTGGCGATCGCCGTGCTGATCGACGCGACGCTGGTGCGCATCGTCATCGGCCCGGCGCTGCTGCGGATTGCGGGGGATTGGAACTGGTGGCCTGGGGGACTTGCGAAGCGAAAGTGAAGGCGGCTGGGGGAGCTGAATTCGGCCCGCGAACATTCCCTCAGCGGCTAAAGCCGCGTTCCATCTTTGACCATTACGGCGGGACTAAAGTCCCGCCTTTCAAAACGGATGGTTTGGCCTCACGGCGGACTGGAGGTCGCGTCCCTTTCGAAACGGGTGGTTGCCTTCACGGCGGGGCTCAAAGTCCCGCCCCTTCGAAATGGATGATCGGTTACTGCTTGGTGACATCCGTTTCGTTGTCGTCGGAGATGCGGTCGATCAGCTTGTTATATGGGTCGATGCCGGCGCGGGTCGGCAGCTGATCCACGATGATCTCGAAGGTCTGCTTCTCCTGCGAGATCTTCTCTTTCTTCAAATAAAGCTGCTTCTCGTGGTCCTTCTTGCCCGAGAAGACGCCGATGTCGATGTAGTCCGCGATCGTCATGGGAGTCTCTTTGCCGGCGCCGTCGGCCTTGGCCTTGCGCGCCTGCACCGTCAACGTCACCTTGTACTTCTTGTCCGCGGTCTGCGTGTAGGTGGCGGAGATCGCCTTGTTGTCGTAGAGAACGATGTTCTCGAAGGCGTCTGAGATGTAGTACTGCAGCTCCGGCGGAGTGACCGCGCGCAGCGCAGCAACGAACTGCCGCGTGTCGGGGTATGGCACGTCCTTGCTGTCGTTCGCGTTGGCGTAGCGATACTGCATCAGGAAGTCGTGCAGCGCCTGGTTAAGCTCGTCTTCGCCGATGTAATCGGACAAGGCATAAAGGACGACCGAACCCTTCTGGTACCAGACATACTGCTCGTTCTGAACGAGCACCAGCGGGTTCTCGTGGCGAGTCTCTCCGGAGCGTCCGCGCAGGTAGCCGTCGAGTTCGGTCTGGAGGAACTTGCGCATGTTGTCGTCGCCGTACTTATGCTGCATCACGCGCAGCGCGGAGTATTCGGCGAGGGATTCGGACATCATGTTGGAGCCTTCGACCTGCGCTCCGATCAACTGATGTCCCCACCACTGGTGGGCAAGCTCGTGCGCGGTGACGAAGTACGCAAAGTCGATGTCTTCGGGCTTTTCCGTGCGCCCGATGAAGCCGATGGACTCAGAGTAGGGCACGGTGTTGGGGAAGGACTGCGCGAAGCTGCGATAGCGCGGAAACTCCATGATGCGGTACTGCTTGAACTGATAGGGGCTGTAGATTTTCTCGTAGTAGGCGAGGCCGGCTTCGGAGGCCTGGACCATGTCGTCGACGTTGAAGCTGTGCGCGGGGATGTGGTAGACCTCGATGTCGATCGGGCCTTGCGCACCCTGGTAGACGACACGCTTGACGTCGTAGCGGGCGGAGACGAAGTTGAAGAAGTCGAGCGTCTTGACCTGGCCCATGTCGTAACTGAAGTAATGCCGGCCATCTTTGTGCCAGTCTGCCTGCAGGTAACCGGGCGCGATCGCAATCTGCGACTTGCCCTCGGAGTCCGAGTCAGATGTGCTGACGGTGGTGCGGAAGCTGATCCAGTCCGCCTGCGTCGTGAACAGATTCGTAACCGAGCCGCGCGCATCTCCGCGATGCGGCAACAACTCCTGCTCGGGGAGCTTCTCCTCGCGGCGGCGGCGCGGGTCGTCCAGCTCCACTCCGCCGTCGTAGCCGATGGTAGGAAAGTAGCCGGCGTCGAAGAAGGTCCCGGAGTAGGCGAACTCGGGCCGCTCGTGGCCGTCGCTGAAGCCGCGCGAGGTGTGGGCGACGTTGAATGTCATGTTGACCTGTTCGCCGGGAGCCAGCGGCGTGTCGAACTGGTAGATGGTGTAGACGCCGTTGGGGCTGGCGCTGACGACATGGAACGGCCGGTCGAACTTCACGTTCGAGACGGAGGGATTGAGGTCCATCGTGCCGAAGGCCGCGGCGTGTGCGTCAGACATGTGGACTTGCGCGATGGGGCTGTCGGTCTTGTTCTGGAGCACGTAGTGGCCCGCGCCTGTGAAGCTTCGCCGCTCGGGAAAGATGTCGATGCTGGAGTCGACCGCGATGACTTTGGGCATCGGCTGATGCTCGTACTTCTTGTAGGCGCGCTCGTAGTCGGCCTGTATCTTGCGACCCTGCCTGGCGCTGATAAAGGTGTTGAGAATGTGGGCGTTGTAGAAGAACCAACCGCCGCTGGCGAGGGTGATGACAAGGAAAAGCAGTCCGGCGGGAAGCAGTCGCGGGGCACGCTGCGCGGCGAGTTTGAAGCGGGCCGGCCAGCCTTCTTCCGCGCCGCGGCGCGCCAGCGCGATGGAGGTGACCCCCAGTACGCACATAAAGCCGAGCCAGTAAGCGGTCGACCAGAGGAGCGCGGGCACGAAATGGCCGTAGCGGTTCATGTCCGAGTAGGTGACGGAGGTGGTGTTGCCGAGCAGGTAGAGCGTGTTTTCCCAGCCGAAGCTTTGCAGGATCGGCGTGATAACGAAGACCGCGACGATAATGCCGTGGCCGATGAACTTGTTCGAGACGACCGTCTGGACGAACAGGGCCAGCAATACGAAGATGAGCACCTGCGGGAAGACGACGAGGTAAAGCTCCTGCGCGTACTGGAGCAGCTCGTAGTGGTAGTAGCCGGCGATCGTCTGCATGATGACGCCGCAGAAGCCCGCCACGGTGAGCATCACCAGTTCGACGAAGCAGAGCGCGGCCAGCTTCGAGAGCCAGTCGGTCGTCTCGCGCATGGGCAGCGCGTCGTGGATGCCGGCGAAGTGCGTGTCGCGCTCGCGCCAGATCAGCTCCGCGGCGTAGAGTGTGGCGACGATGTAGAGGAAGAGCTCGGCGATGCCTTCGACCGAGCCGAGCATGAGGTAGGTGACGGGCCAGGAGACCGCACCGGCTCTGCGTCCGGCGAAGTGGCCGTTGTTGAGGCTGAGCGCGGCCATCAGGATCATGATGGCCCAGAATGGAATCTCGTGGACGATGTTGGAGACGCGGATGCGGGTGAGCGACAGGAACTGCGCCCACGAGGTGCCGGGACCGAATATCTGATGGACGCGCGGCAGAGGGATCGGGACCAGGCTGCGGCGAGGCTTGGCGACAGCTTCCTGTTCGCGCTGCTGGCTCGCGCGTTTACTGCTGACCTTGGCGGTGAGCGCCTCCACCGACATGGGGAAGAACCTCCAGACCGCGAGCAGCGCCAGGACCCCGATCGCGCTCCAAAGGAGCCGGTTGTAGAGGAAGACACCGGTCCAGTTGAAGAGCAGCGTGTTCTTTTCGAGGACGGTCCAGTACCGGGCGATGGCGCTGTCGTAGAGGAAGCCGATGGGATCGAGAATGCCGGACCAGAAATGCTCGAGCGAGCGGGTCGCCGAGAAGGCATTAGCGCCAATCAGGTAAATGAGAAAGATCGTCGCGCCCTGCAGGTAGACGATGAAGATCTTGCGCGAGAGCGCCGCAACCAGAAAGAAGAGCGAACCGAAGAAGAAGATCTGGACGACGGCGACCGAGAAGAACGGCTGCAGGAACCAGAGGAAGTGAATCGGCGCGATGCGCGCCTGATCCGCCCATGGAGCGAAGCAGCCGACCAGCCCGCCGAAGACCATGCCGGAGAAGGCGAAAACTGTAGCGACGAACGAACCGTCCCAGCGTCCACCGAGATAGGCGAACTTCGAAATTGGCTTGGTAAAGAGAATCTGCACCGTGTCGCGCTGGAAGTCGCGCAGGATGGATGTCCCGAAGATCGCGGCGATCACGATCACGCCGAAGAAGCTGGCTCCGATGTAGTTGTAGGTATTAGCATAGGGACCGTTGAGCAGAACCTTGCCGTTGGCGGCGCCGATGGGGCCGAAGTCCTTGCTGGCAATGTTCAGGAACTCGAACGCGAACCAGAGGACAAAATAAACGTAGGTCGAGATGCTCTTAGCGCGGAACTTCAGCTCGAAGGTAAAGAACTCCCAGAATTGAATCATGATGTCCTCGGGTCGGGATTGGCCGATTTCCTGAAGGTGTGGTGCCGCGAGAAAAGCAACTACGGAGATTCTGGCTCCGCCAGAATGACGGCAGATGTGGAGATCGCTCTAGTTCTTCGCGTGGTTGGCGAGCGAGAGGAAGTAGACATCTTCGAGGCCTGAGTCGACCGGCGTGAAGCCCCCATCGGGGGCCGCGTCGGAGCAAACCCGCACCTCGTGCAGGCCGCCGACCAGATGGGTCGAGATGACGTTGAAGTCGGCTTCGAGAGCGCGCAGTTCATCGTCGGTCGAGACCACCTTGCTCCAGATCCTGCCCTTCAGCGCATCGAGCGAGGCCTCGGGCGATCCCTCGATCAGCAGTTCCCCGCCCGCGATGATCGCCATGCGCGGGCATAGCTCGCGCACGTCGTCGACGATGTGCGTCGACAGGATCACGGTGACGTTCGAGCCGATGGAGCTAAGCAGATTGAGGAAGCGATTGCGCTCCGCGGGATCGAGCCCGGCGGTCGGCTCATCGACGATAATCAGCTTCGGATTTGCCAGCAGCGCCTGCGCGATGCCGAAGCGCTGCTTCATGCCGCCGGAATAGGTGCTGAGCGCCTTCTTGCGCGCCGCCCACAGATTGGTCTGGTTCAGCAGCGCGTCCACCATCTGGTTGCGCTCGGTCTTGTTGGTCACGCCCTTCATCACGGCGAGATGCTGCAGCATATCCAGCGCCGACATCTTCGGGTACACGCCGAACTCCTGCGGCAGGTAGCCGAGCACCCTGCGCACGGCATCCTTCTGCTGCAGCACGTTCAGGTCGTCGAGGAAGATGGTGCCGGAGTCGGGATCCTGCAGCGTGGCGATGGTCCGCATCAGGCTGCTCTTGCCGGCGCCGTTCGGACCCAGCAGCCCGAACATGTTGTTGCCGATGGTAAGCGACAGATTCTTCAGCGCCTGCACGCCGTTGGGATACGTCTTCGAAAGGCCGGTGATGGTCAACGCCAAGGCAGTCCTCCGGGTGCAACTCAGTTTGTTTGCGATTAACCGGAGGGTATCACGAAGCTGTTCTAGCAATCAGCACGGCGCTGTAGGCCGCGCCGAATCCGTTGTCGATATTGACTACGCTGACATTCGGACTGCAGGAGTTGAGCATGCCGAGCAGGGCCGTCACTCCGCCGAACGACGCCCCGTAGCCGACTGACGTGGGTACCGCGATCACCGGCACGCCAACCAGTCCGCCGACCACCGACGGCAGCGCGCCTTCCATCCCCGCGCACACGATGACGGCGTTGGCTGCCGCGAGTTGGTCGTGTACGGCGAGCAGACGATGCAGTCCTGCAACGCCGACATCGTACAGCCGCGTAACCTGAGCGCCGAAGGTCTCGGCGGTGACCGCAGCCTCTTCCGCGACGGGCAGATCGCTGGTGCCCGCGCAGAGCACGGCGATGCGCCCTCGCTTCGGCGCGACCGTTTGCAGCAGCGCCACGGTGCGGGCTGTGGCGTTGTGAATCGCGCCGGGATGTTGCTGCAATATGGCTTCGGCGGTCGCGGCATCGACACGCGTCGCGAGCACATCGACGCCACTGGCCGCGAGGCTGGCGAAGATCGCGACGGTCTGCTCGGCCGTCTTGCCGGCCGCATAGATAACCTCCGGCAGACCCGTGCGCAGGCTGCGATGGTGATCGACGCGGGTGTGGCCGAGGTCCTCGAACGGAAGCGACTTCAGCCGCTCCGCTGCAGCTTGCGGAGTCATTGCTCCGCGTTCGATCTCGGAAAGAATTTCAAGCAACGTGGTCTGCGTCATCGTCGCCTACCGCCGGTACGCGGCAATCGCAGTCTGCTGGACCTGCTTCACCGCGACCTTGTGGGCGAGTGCCGCGGCACGGCAGTCCTCGAATTCGGGCGCCGCGTTGAACTCCTCGCCCGCAAGCGAGCCGATCTTCATGCGGATGTCGCCATACGGCGTCTGCACGGTAGCGTGGCTGCGATCAAGACACGCGCGGCGATCCTTGCGGATGCGAATCCCCAGGGTGCTGGTCTCGGAGAGGATCAGCCGCTGCAGCTTCTCGCTCTCCGCCTCGTTGCAGAGGATGGTGAGCAGCGTGCCCGGCCTTCCCTTCTTCATGATCACCGGCGTCAGCATCACGTCGAGCGCGCCTTGCGCGAGCGCTGCCTCGGTAACATAGGCGAGCACCTGCGGCGAGAGATCGTCCAGCGCCGTCTCCAGCACCGTCACCGTCTGCGAGTCGCTGCCGGCCGTCTCGCCGATGCTGAGACGCAGCACGTTGGGGAAGTCCTTGGGGTTGCGCGTGCCCGCCCCGTAGCCGATCTGCTCGACCCTCATCGCGGGCTGCGGCCCGAACTCCGGATCGAGCGCCCGGATCAGCGCGGCGCCGGTAGGCGTGACAAGTTCCTTCTCCATGTGAGCCGAATACGTCGGCAATCCCCGCAGCAGGTCGGCCGTTGCGGGCGCGGGCACCGGAAACGTTCCGTGCGCGCAGACCACCATGCCGCCGCCGACGTTCAGCGGCGAGGAGTGCCACTTGCCGATCTGGAGGTGATGGACTCCCGCGCTGGCCGCAACGATATCGACGATGGCATCGACCGCGCCGACCTCGTGAAAGTGAATTTCCTCGACCGGCACATTGTGGATCTTCGCCTCCGACTGGCCCAAAAGCTCGAACGCGCGAATGGCCGTCTGTTTCACGGACGCAGCCAGCGGCGCGCCCTGGATCAGCGTGCGAATCACAGTGAGCGAGCGCCCATGAACATGCGGATGCGTGTGCGGTTCCTCATGCGTATGCGGCTCGTGGGTGTGGGCGTGGCCGGTCTTGTGCAGGTGCTGCGTCTGCGGCTGTTGCGTGTAGGCCGCGGCGCTTGCCTGCTGTTGCGGCGCATGATCGTGGGTGTGGCTTTGGCCTTCGGCGAGCGCTTCGCCTTCGAAGACGTGAACTTTGGTGCAGGAGATGCCGCTGCGATCCACCGTTTCGATCCGCAGCGAAGCGCCCAGATTCAGCGCGGCGGTAGCATCGTGCAGCACCTGAGCCGGAACGCCGGAGTCAATCAACGCTCCGAGAAGCATGTCGCCGGAGATGCCGGCGAAGCAGTCAAGATAAGCGATACGCATGAGGCTTCCTTCTTCGTTATTTTGCGGAGACCAAGGCCGAGACAGGCAGCACGTGGTTCATCGAGCCGGAGCGGTAGCCCTGGGTGTCGAGCGTGATGTAAAGAAAACCGATGGGCCGCAGCGCCAGGGTGATGCGGTCGAGCATGACAAGGTTGAGCGCATGCGGCAGGTCCGCACGAGCGATCTCGATGCGCGCCAGGTCACCGTGGTGGCGCACGCGTACCTGCGGAAAGCCGAGCGCATGCAGGGCGTCTTCCGCCTGTTCTACCTGGCTCAGATTTTCGACCGTAACCGCACGCCCGTACTCGATACGCGAAGAAAGGCAGGCACTCGCGGGTTTATCGGCCAGCGTCAGTCCGGCCTCGCGTGCAAGTGTGCGAATCTCCGCCTTGGTCAGCTGCGCCGTCGCCAGGGGAGCAAGTGCGCCATGCTGCGCGGCGGCCTTTTGCCCCGGCCGAAACTCGCCGCCGTCGTCCAGGTTCATCCCATAGGCGAGATGCGCAAAGCCAAGCCGTTGGCGAGCGGCTTCCATCTGGGTGAAGAGCTCGTCCTTGCAGTGGAAGCAGCGTTGCGCGTCGTTGCGGACATAGTCCGGCTTGTCGAGCTCGCCTGTCTGGAGGATCTGCGTCGGGATGGAATGCTGCTCGGTGAATGCCAGTGCAGCGGCCAACTCCTTGCGCGGCAGAGAGGCTGAATCCGCGATCACCGCAACCATTCTGTCGCCCAGCGCACAATGCGCGGCGTAGGCGAGGAACGCGGAGTCGGTGCCGCCCGAGTACGCGACCAGCAGCGAACTCAATCCAGCGAGCGACTCGTGCAGCAACTTCGATTTTTCTTCTACATCCATGCTGTCGTCCTTAGGATGGCACGGTTCGGCGTTTCGATGCATCCGGCGTAACGCGGCGCGACCACACCGCATCCTACTTCCCTATTATGGCAACGATTCCGCTTAAGCGATTCGGCAAGACAGACGTGCAAATCTCCGCGCTCGGCCTGGGCGGGCATCATCTGGGCTCGGCCAGGGACGAGCAGACGGCGGTCGAGATCGTTCACCAGGCGTTCGATGGCGGCGTCACCTTCTTCGACAATTGCTGGGAGTACAACCGCGGCAAGTCGGAAGACTGGCTGGGCAAGGGGCTGAAAGGGCTGCGCGACAAGGTCTTCCTGATGACCAAAGTCTGCACCCACGGACGCGAGGCGGCGCTGGCTACGCAGATGCTCGAACAGAGCCTGCGCCGGCTGCAGACCGATCATCTCGACCTGTGGCAGATTCACGGCGTCACATTCCAGAACGATCCCGAGCTCTTCATACGGCCCGGCGGTGCGGCCGAGGCTCTGCTGAAAGCGAAGAAAGATGGCAAGGTGAAGTTTCTCGGCTTCACCGGCCACAAGGACCCCGACTATCACCTGGCCATGATCGCCACCGGCTTTCCGTGGGACGCAGTGCAGATGCCGTTAAACCCATTTGACGCCAACTTTATGAGCTTCGAGAAAAAGGTGCTGCCGGTGCTGTTGCAGAAAGGCATCGCGGCGCTGGGGATGAAGCCGATAGGCGGCAAGGGCGAGCCGGTGCAGAAGGGCGTGTTTACGGCGGCGGAGTTGCTGCGTTATTCCATGTCTCTGCCTACGGCGACGACCATCAGCGGCGTCGAAGACCTGAATATCCTGAAGCAGAATCTTGTGATCGCGCAGAACTTCAAGCCGATGTCCGCGGCCGAGATGCAGGCGTTGCGCGAACGCGCCAGGGAATATGCCGGCGACGGCCACTTCGAGCTGTACAAGACCTCCATCAAGTACGACAACCCCGAGGCTCGCCTGGCGCACGGCTTCCCACTCGACATGGCATCCATCGAGGTGAAGCAGATGATCAAGGCAACGGACAATACCGGGCGTCCGTACCCCGAAGTGCCGTCTTCATAAGCTATAAGGAGCAACCGATGAATTCCGATTCAACAGAAGTTACGCGGCGCAGGTTCCTGCAGGGCGCCACGCTGACCGGTGCGGCAGCCGTCGTGCCGCATGCCGCGGGCCAGGTCGATGCGAGCGCCATGGCGACGGAATCGCGCCTGCCGAATCCGGTCGTGCCGAATTTCGAGGGCGAGTACGGTGCGCCTTCCGCGACCTTCCAGGTGCCGAAGCGGGCCATGGGAAGCACCGGACTTCAGTGCTCCATCATCGGCATGGGCGGATATCATCTGGGCACTGCGTCGACCCAGATGGAAGTCAACAACATGGTCGCCAAAGCGCTGGATCATGGCATCAACTTCTTCGATAACGCGTGGGAGTATCACAAAGGCGTCAGTGAAGAACGGGTCGGGCAGGCCCTGAAGGGCAAGCGTGACCAGGCTATCGTGATGACCAAGGTCTGCACCCACGGCCGCAGGAAGGATGTCGCGATGCGGCAGCTGGAAGAGTCGTTGACTCGGCTCGGAACCGATCACCTGGACGTGTGGCAGGTGCATGAGGTCGTCTATTACAACGATCCTGAGAAGATTTACGCAGCCGATGGCGTGCTTGAAGCCCTGACGGCCGCGAAGCAACAGGGAAAAGTTCGCTTCGTCGGCTTCACCGGCCACAAGAGCCCGCTCATCCATCTCGACATGCTCAATCGCGGCTACAAGTTCGATACGGTGCAGATGCCGATTAACCCGATGGACCCGAGTTATAAATCATTTGAACAAAATGTACTGCCCGTAGTCCGGCAGAAAGGCATGGCCGTCTTCGGGATGAAGAGTATGGGCGGGTCTGGCGAGTTCATCGTGCAGGGCGCGCTGACCCCGACCGAAGCGCTCTCCTACGCGATGAGCGTCCCGGGCGTGTCAACCACGATCTCCGGCATGGATTCGATGGAGGTGCTCGACCAGAACCTTGCGATCCTGCGGAGTTACAAGCCGCTCACCGACAAGCAGATGGCGGACCTGCGCGAGCACGGCAGGCAGTTCAATGACGGCCGGCTGGAGTTGTTCAAGAGCACTGTCAAGTACGACGGCGACATCGGGCGGGAGCAGCATAACTACCCCACCTCGACAGAACTCCCGGCGTAAGAGCAGGACTTCAAATTCGAACATCTGCGTACCCACCTCAAACGGAGAAGCCGTTTGAGATGGGCACGCGCATTTTGGTGCCGGTACTTTGAACGGGCAAACTTCCAACTACTCTTTCTCGATTATGCTGATGCGTCCGTTGCGTTCCAGAATGGCGTAACCGATCTCACCGACGTTCTTCAGTCCGCTGCTACGGGCGGCAGCCTCCAGGTCTTCACGCCGCAGCTTCATGCCGCTCACCACTTCGTCCTGCCACTCGCCCTTTTTGATGATGACCAGCGGCGTGCCGTCAACAACCGCGCCGATTTTGGGGCTCTTGCTCTTTGCCCACGCGACTCCGCGGTGGATCAGGCCCACGGCCATCACGGCACAGGTGCAATTCGTCACCGATCGGTCTCTGCCTACCGTTGAGAGAATGATGATGCCGCCCATAAGAAACACAATGACGAACTCGAACAGCGCCATTTGCGAGCCCGCGCGACGCGTCAACAGGCGCACGACAAACATCAGAATAAAGTAGCCTACGACAGCGTGAACGATCGTCTCCATTATGGAACCACCGTGATGCCGCCGTTGATGCTCCCTGAACCAGGCACCTCGATGCGAAATGCATGATGACCGGGAAACGCGGGCTCCAGGGCGATTTCGGCCGTATCCTGGCCGCCGCTCGCGGCAAACGTGTACAGGATACCACCGTCAGTAAGTGTGCTCATCGCTGGTTGCGGAGCGATGCGCTGCGCGCCCAGCGGCGTAATGAGCGATTCACTGATAAACACCTTGATCTGCCCGTCGTGCACCGCTGCGGGGGAAAAATGCAGTGTCATGGTCGAAGGTGTGCTGGTTCGCTCGATCCGTTCATAGTTGAGCCGCAACGCGCCGTCGGGCGTCGATGCCTGTGCCTTGGCCAGCCATCCGCGTCCGAAGAGTCCCAGCACATCGCACAGGATCAGAAACGCGAAAAAGAACCATGCGATGTGCTCAAAATTCCACCATTTACGGTGAAATTCCAGGTCCTCGCCAACCGCGACCTCGTCATCTCCCTTGGGCACTGAATCTCTGACCGGATTGGTCTTTATCTCTGCTGGCATCTGATCCTCTTAGTCTTCGTCTTCGACCGGCACGATCATGATCTCGCCAAAACTTTCAAGAACCGCTGTCTTGATGCCGTCGAGATCCTTAATTCCGTTGTTGCGCGCCATGTCCATGACGTCGTCATCCTGGATTCCCATGCGGCTCAGCGTCTCGGTGCGCCATTGCTTATGCTCCAGCAGTATCAAGGGCACGCCATCGAGATGTTTCTGCACCCAGTCGAAGCGGAAGCGCAGGTAGGAGAGGACATAGTGGCATCCAGCCACCGTAAGAATCTGACTCAGCGCATTGGTCAGCGATACTTCCATCCCGACCATGCCGGTAAGCGTAAGGCCGCCCAGGTAGAAGATCAGGATGAATTCGAACGGGGTAAGCTGCTTGCCAGGTCGGCGCCCGACGATGCGCACAATCAGCACAAGAAAGAGATAGCCGAAGACGGCGCGAAAAATTGTGTAAAGGGCCACGTCGTGCCTCTCGTTTCAGTCGGGATGCGTGCGAGACGTGCGTTTGCTCACGACGTGAGAAGCGTTCGCCCGTCCGAAGGTTGCCGCACCTGGGCGGAAACAATGGGCAACCTGCCGTGCCGATGTCGTCTCTCAGTACACATCAGCAAGCCCGGCAATGGCTCTAAAGGAGATTTATGGCTCAACTCGCAGTCGTAACTGGAGCATCAAGCGGTATCGGCTATAACCTCGCGAAGGTCTTCGCGGAGAATGGATTCGATCTCGTCATTGCATCGAACGGAGAACGCCTGGAGAAGGCGGAGGAAGATTTCACGGCACTCGGCGTGAAGGTGAAAGCAGTCTCGGCAGATCTGGCAACGGTTGACGGCGTCGACGAGCTGTGGGACGCTGTAGAAGCCCTCGGCCGACCCGTGGACGCTATCGCCATCAATGCGGGTGTCGGCGTTGGCGGGCTCTTCGCCGAAACGAACCTCGAAGAAGAGATTAATCTCGTCCGCCTGAATGTCGAAGGCACGATGCACATCGCCAAGCATGCCGTCACGCACATGCTCGCCAACCGCGCGGGCAGGATTCTCATCACCGCCTCGATCGCCGGCGAGATGATTGCGCCGCGCGAGGCCGTTTACGCCGCCTCGAAGGCGTTCGATCTTTCCTTCGCCAAGAGCCTGCGCGCCGAGCTCGAAGGTACTGGCGTCACCGTGACCGCGCTGCAGCCGGGACCGACCGACACCGACTTCTTTCACCGGGCCGGCATGGATAACACCGACGTTGGTCAGGAAGGCAAAAAGGAAAGCGAGCCATACGACGTAGCGAAGCAGGGTTTCGCGGCACTGATGGCCGGCGACAAGCACGTCTACTCCGCCGGCTGGAAGACCAAACTCGAAGGCGCTGTGGCGAATTTCGTCCCCGACGCCGTCAAGGCCGCCATGCACGAGAAGATGGCCAAACCGCTCGATGAAAAGGAGGCTTAGCATGGGAACCACACTCGCACCTGAGTCCGAAGGAATTACGTATGTCCCGCTGCCCGACCAGGAGAAGGACGGCGTCGTCATGGCGCACGCAGTCCAGACCATCGGCGCTTCGCCCGAGGCCCTCTACAAGCTCTGGCACGACGTAACCCTCTTCAACAAGTGGCAGGAGCACGTCGTATCCGTGGAGCCGATTGACGCGAAGCGCAGCCACTGGATCCTCGGTAACCCCGAAGAGGAAGACGGGAAGCGCATCGAGTTTGACTCAGAGATCACGGAGGATGTGCCCGGCACCAAGATCGCCTGGCGTTCCATTTCCGAGGAAGTGCAGCAGAGCGGGTCGGTGACGTTTGTCGAGGCGCCGTCAGGCCGCGGCACTCTGGTCACGCTGCTACAGCAGTTCAAGGTTCCCGGTGGGTCATTCGGCAACGCAGCTGCCGGCGTGGCCAAGCGCAGCCCGCGCCAGACCGTGAAAGAGAATCTGCGTCACTTCAAGGAAATAGCCGAAACCGGCGAGATTCCTTCCGTCAAAGGTCAGCCGCGTGGCCCACGCGGCGTCATCGGAGGCATCAAGGAGTGGATGTACGGCGAGACCAACCCCACGCCTCCCGGTACCAGCGAACTCGCCTGACGCACTACACCTCGGGTGCCCTATCTGAACGGCTTCATCGTTGAGGTGGGGTGCACCAAGCAACTACCTACCAAGTTTAGGAGTGATTATGAAAGCCGTCTGCTGGATGGGCAAAGAGTCCATTGAAGTTCACACCGTACCCGACCCACAGATCATCAACCCGCATGACGCCATCATCCGCGTAACCCGTACTGCGATCTGCGGCAGCGACCTGCACCTCTATGCTGGGCTCATACCAACCATGGAAGCGGGCGACATCCTCGGCCATGAGTTTATGGGCATCGTCGAAGAAGTCGGCTCGGCGGTGAAGAAGTTGAAGCGCGGCGACCGCGTCGTCGTTCCCTTTACCATCGCGTGCGGAAGCTGTTTCTTCTGCAAGGGCGATCTCTGGAGCCTCTGCGACAACACCAACCCAAACGCGCACATCGCGGAGGAGTTTTACGGCTACTCCGGCTCGGCGCTGTTCGGCTACTCGCACATCTACGGCGGATACGCCGGCGGCCAGGCGCAGTATGCACGCGTGCCCTTCGCCGACGTAGGCCCAATCAAGATCGAGAATGATCTTCCCGACGATAAGGTGCTGTTCCTTTCGGACATCTTCCCCACTGGCTACCAGGGCGCGGAGAACGCCAACATCAAGTCTGGCGACACGGTCGCCGTCTGGGGCTGCGGTCCCGTCGGCTTGTTCGCGATCGCAAGCGCAAAGATGCTGGGCGCGCAGCAGGTCATCGCCATCGACCGCTTTCCAGAGCGTCTCGCCCTGGCGCGCTCACTCGGCGCGACCACCATCAACTACGACGAAGGCGACGTCAGCATCGTCGAGGCACTGCGCGATCTGAGCGGCGGCATCGGCCCCGACTGCTGCATCGACGCTGTCGGTATCGAAGCGCACAGCTCGTCCGCTGCCGGCCTCTACGACAAGGTAAAGCAGGCCGTGATGCTCGAATCGGATCGTCCGTTCGTACTGCGCCAGGCGATTCAGGCGATCCGCAAGGGTGGAACGCTGTCCATCCCAGGCGTCTACGGTGGGCTGCTCGATAAGGTCAACTTCGGCGCGGCTTTTGGCAAGGGCATCCACATGGCGATGGGTCAGACGCACATGCACAAGTACCTGAAGCCGCTCCTGAACCGCATCGAAGACGGACAGATCGATCCCAGCTTTGTCATCTCGCACCGCATCGGTATTGAACAGGCACCCGATCTCTACAAGATCTGGCAGAAGAAGGAAGATCACGTCACCAAGATCGTCATCGATCCGTGGAGCGATCGCCTTCCGGACGGTGAGATCAAGGCGGCCTGAACTACTTCCCTGTATAAGGTGTCTTCAGAAAGCGGCGTGCTGCCTCGGCCTGCGTTTGATCGCCGCCGGCAGCCGCCGCTTTCTGGTATTGCATCATTGCCGCGCCGTGATCGTGCATCAGGTCGAGCATCTCGCCGGCGTTCAACTCAGCACGCTTGCGCAGCCAGTCGGAGTTGTTCGGCTGGCTGGCCGACTCCAGATAATGCTTCGCCGCGTCGGTGATGTCGTTCTGGCCCCGTTCGGTGTCGGCCAGTCCAAACCATGCCATCTGCAGCCGCGGATCGAC
This sequence comes from uncultured Acidobacteriaceae bacterium, assembly GCA_964245315.1. GTDB lineage: Bacteria > Acidobacteriota > Terriglobia > Terriglobales > Acidobacteriaceae > Edaphobacter. Next base: position 40,532 of record CAXTMK010000017.1, read on the forward strand.
GAAATAGCCCGGCCTGGCGGCATCCTCCAGCACCTGCTTGTAGATCGCAATCGCGCCTGGGCCGTCGCCCTTATCCTTAGCTAAATTGGCTTCCTCCAGGCGAAACAAATAGTCGTGCGCAAACTCCGTAGCAAGCCCGTGCTGCACCGCCAGCGCCTCGGGATAGCGAGCATCGTGGCGCAGAAACAGCGACAGCGTCGTCCGTGCCTGAACGCTGGTCACAGCACCCTTTGCTGCTGCTATCTGCAGCAGCGCCAAACCTTTTTCCTTGTTTCCGCCCACGCCGGCGATCCCGACGACCATCCGTACCATACGGGGCAGGCTCGCCACCGCAAACTGCTGGATGCCGATCGCCAGGTTCGCGTCCGCATACTCGGGATCGATCTTCAGAACCGCCTCGGAGTCGTTGCGCGCGGCCAGCCCCTGGCGCGCAGCGGCGAAGAACGAATGGTCCGCAAGCGTGATGAACGCCGCATGCAGTCCCTTCGCATATCCCTTCGCGAAGAGCGCGTTCTTATCCTGCGGGTTCGATTTCAAACGCTGGTCGGCCAGCGCCGACACCTGATTCATGAGAGATTCAATGCGCTCGCGCGAGGCCGCCGGGATATCGACCTTGCGCTGATTGGTGAGGAAGGAATCGTGCGCATAATACGTCGTATCCAGCAGATCCTGATGATAGAGCTCGCGGAAGATCGTCACCATGAGGGCGTAAGCATAGGCTAACGGCTCCTGCGGGTGCGCTTTGATCACCTGGTCGAAGCGCGCCAGCGAGCCCTCGTAGTCCAGATTGTAAAAGTGATTACACGCGTCGCGGACGGCCGGGTCGAAGCTCAGCGGATCGGCGTGCGTCGTGAATGCGGGCGCGGTCGGCTGGGCGTGTGCGCCGGACGCACACAGCGAGGCCAACAGAAGACAGAACAGCGATCGTAACGGATTCAGCAAGTGGGGCAAGTCCTGTGGACCGAAACTTTGGGGATCGGCGCTCCTCGTGTTAGACGCACGTTGATGCGCCGGAGGCTCCCGGTACACTATATTCGTCGGGCGAGGCAAACGCCCGGTTCGCGGAACCGGGATCAGCCGGAGGATGGCTTCCAATGACGCGCTTCGAGCTGCTGCAACTGCTGATTGGGCAGGCAAGGACGAACGGATTCGAGTTCCGCCGCTGGTATACCAGCCGGCTCGGCCTGCCGTGGACCGACGCCCGCGGCGCCACGGAGACGCTCGCGGACGAACGCCGCTACTACGCGCTGCTCTTTTCGCACGATTTCGCGCAGAACTTCTGGAAAGCTGGCGAAAAGATGACCTTCCTGGTCCCGGCCAACACCTTCCAGCGCACCCGGCCGGATGGCTCCATCGGCATCGTCACGCGCAAGGGCTACACCAAGCGCACCGGCCGTCAGGATGCCTGGAAGTATCACCTGAAAGAGCTGGCCATGGCGCCGGAGCCGCTGCGTTACATGCGCCGCTATTTGAAGGTGCAGGATGAGATGGAAGAGGACGGGTAGAGCGACTATTCAGCTAAAGTCAAATCGTGCCCTTTGCGCTCGGGACCGAAGACGCAGAGCAGGATAAGGCATAGAACGGTTCCGGCCTCGAGCCGAGCCCAATGTAGTCCCAGCCGTTCGGACGATGGTAGATGCTGCAACACGCGCTCCTTCGTGCGCATGCGGGAAGACATGGACTTCAACGCTGGACCGGTGCTCACAGGAGACCTGACGCTGCAGTAGGCCGGGCAGGAATTAGCGGAACTGGTGCGGAGCATCGCCGAAGGTGCGCTCTCGAAGCCCGAGGCCCTGAACCACCGGGAATACTTCCTGATGTACAAGCACCAGGACACGCCCTCGCTGGAGGCAGGTTGCCATGCCTGATGGGGCCGCACGAGGGTGAACTTCAGCTGGGCTTCATCTTAATGCGATAGAAATAAAGTATGACTTTATTCAGGAGTGCTGTCCGGCGTGGGGGCCTGGGCTTATTGTGCCTCGTCCTGCCGGGAACCGCTGCATGGGCGCAGGCGGCGTCCGCTACTGCATCCGGCCCGATGCAGGCGGTACAGACGCTGACGCTCGATCAGGCGATCGCGCTGGCGACGGCCAATGAGCCAGCTTTCGCGGCGGCGCGGGCGGACAGGGACGTCGCGAAGCTGGACCGGACGAACGCCCGGGTGGCGATGCTGCCGACGGCAACGTATCACAATCAGGCTATCTACACGGAACCGAATGGCGTGCCTGCCAGCCGCATCGGGCAGACGACCGATGCGCCCTCGCCGGTCTTCATCGCCAACAACGCTGTGCGCGAGTACGCGAGCCAGGGCGTATTCAACGAGTCCATCGGCTTCAGCAAGGTCGGCGCGATCAGGCTTGCGGATGCCAACGCGGTGCGCGCCGAGGCCGAGCTCGAGATTGCGCGGCGCGGGTTGGTAAACACCGTCGTGGCTTTGTACTACGACTTCGGTGCAGGCGCCGAGAGGGTGGCGCTGGCCGAGCGGGCGCTCGCGGAAGCCGACCGACTTGTCGACATCACGCAGAAGCGCGAGTCTGCGCGGGAGTCGGCGCACGCGGACGTGTTGAAGGCGCAATTGCAGCAACAGCAGCGGCAGCGGGAGCTCGCCGAGGCACAATTGGCAGGCGACAAGGCGCGGCTGGAGCTTGCGGTGCTGCTCTATCCAGACCCCAATACTCCCTTTCGGGTGGTCCCGCCCGCCGCGCCCGCTTTGCTGCCGGACCGGGCGGCCATTGAATCGCTGGCGCGGCAAAACAACCCCGAGATTCGCAGCGCACTGGCTTCGCTTGCGGCCAGCAGGGCGGAGACGTACTCGGCGAAGGCGGCTTTGCTGCCGGATCTGGACCTGAACTTCACCTACGGCATCGACGCGACGAACTTCGGCGCGAACGGGCCCGACGGCATTCACAACCTTGGCTACTCGATGAGCGCGCAGCTGGATATTCCGGTGTGGGACTGGCTTACGACGGAGCGCAACATCAGGCAGAGCCGGCTGCGTGAGAACGCCACGAAAGTGGCTCTAACGGCAGCACAACGCAGGTTGATCGCCAACCTCGCCGAGTTCTACGCGGAGGCGGCCGCGGCTGACAAACAGAGGTCCTCCTACGATGCCAGTCTGGTTGCGGCGCGCGAGAGCCTCCGCCTGACCACCCTGCGCTATGTCGACGGCGAGAGCACCGTGCTGGAGGTCGTCGATGCACAAAGCACCTTGATCTCCGCCGAAACCGCACAGATCGAGAGCCGGGTGCGATACCAGCTCGCGCTCGCTAACCTTCAGACGCTTACGGGGAAACTCTGACATGACCTGGAAGAAGACTTCGATCGCTTATGCCTTGCCTGGCCTGGCGTTATTAGCCTTGGCGCTGCTGCCGTGCGCCGGATGCAAGGCCAGGCCGGAAGAGACTCCAGAGGTCCTCGTGACCGTGGCCGCGACACATCCAACCGTTGGCGATATCTCGGAAGAGATCGCAGCAGATGCCATTCTGGCGCCCCTGGCGCAGGCAGCCATCGCCCCGCGAATCAGCGCGCCCATTCGCGAAGAGTACGTTCAGCGCGGTGCGCGGGTGCGTAGGGGACAGCTTCTGATCTCGCTCGAAAGCCGCGATCTACAGGGCAGCGCGCTCGACAGCAAGGGTGCCGTGGCGCAGGCGCAGGCGAATCTGCGAGCGACAACGGAGGCCACCATCCCCGAGGAGCTGAAGAAGGCCGAGGGCGAGGTTGCGGATACGAAAGCTGCCTACGACGTAGCAACGCGAACCGCACAGGAGCGGAAAAAGCTCTTGGACCAGGGCGCTCTCTCCGGCCGCGAAGCCGACGCCGCTTACGCCTCCCAGGTACAGGCCGAGAGCGCTTACGAGCAGGCGGTGAAGCATCTGGATGCCGTGCGGAAAACCATCGGGTTGACCGATAAGGATGCGGCTGAGGGCCAGCTGGAGTCGGCTAAGGGAAAGCTTGAGAGCGCGCAGGCAATGCAGGAGTTTGCCAGCCTGCGCAGCCCCATCGATGGCGTGGTGACGGATCGACCGCTGTTCCCGGGTGAGACAGCAGCGGCGGGCTCGACCGTGGTGACGATTATGGATACGTCGTCGCTGCTCGCAAAGCTGCATCTGGCGCAGTCCAGCGCCCAGAAGCTGAAGCTGGGACACAAGGCGGAGATCACTGTGCCGGGCGTGGAGGCGCCGGTCGAAGCGACAGTATCTCTGATCAGCCCCGCTCTCGATCCGGGATCGACGACGGTTGAGGTGTGGCTGAAGTTGCCCAACAAGCAGGGTTTGCTGAAGGTGGGAACACCGGTGCATGCGGTGATCCTGGGCGCGACCATCAGGGAGGCGATGCAGATTCCCGCCTCCGCGATCGTGCCTTCGAGCGATGGCGGAACATCGGTGATGGTGATTGCAGCGGACGGCACGGCGCACAGGAAGGCGGTGACGGTCGGGATCAGAACGCCCGAAAAGGTGCAGATCCTGACCGGGCTCGACGCCGGCGACATGGTAATTACGACCGGCGGATACGGGCTGGATAACGGCACGAAGGTGAAGGTCGGCAAGCCTGACTCGGATGAGGATAAGGACAAGAGCTGATGACCAACGACACTGCTTCCGCGCCGGCATCCGCGCATGCCGGCTACTGGCTGGCGCGATCCGTTCGAACCATCCTCTTTCTCTCCGTGGTGCTCACGCTGGCGGGCGTGTATGCCTTCTTTCGCACGCCCATCGCTGTCTTTCCTGAGACGAATTTTCCCCGCGTGGTGATCGGCGTGGACAACGGCGTGATGCCTGTGGAACAGATGCAGGTGACGATCACCAAGCCCATCGAGGACGCGGTTAACAGCGTGCCGGGCCTGGTAACGGTGCGCTCCACCACCGGGCGCGGTTCAGCCGAGGTCAGCCTCTTCTTCGACTGGTCGGTGGACATGTTCCATACGCTGCAACTGGTCGACGCGGCGCTGGGCAAGGTACAGCAGACGCTGCCTGCGACCGCGAAGATCACGACCAACCGCCTGACCTTCGCGACCTTCCCCATCCTTGGCTACGGCCTTACATCGTCCACTCTGTCGCAGACTCAGCTTTGGGATCTGGCGACGTACACCCTGAAGCCGCCGCTCAATCGCGTGGCCGGCGTAAGCACGGTGACGATTCAGGGCGGTCAGGTGCCGGAGTTTCACGTGGTGCCGAATCTCGCGCGGCTGCAATCGTCCGGAGTGACGATTCTCGATCTGGTCAACGCCATCCAGAACTCGAACATCATCGATTCGCCCGGCCTGTATGAGCAGGATCATCAGCTTGTACTTGGACTCGTGGGAGCGCAGGCCCACGACATCGACGGATTGAAACAGCTTTCGGTGAAGACGACTTCCGGCGGGACCGAAGTGAAGGTAGGCGATGTAGCGGATGTGGTCGAGGGAACCTTGCCGGTGTATACGGCGGTCCGTGCGGACGATCAGCCGGCTGTGCTGCTCAACATCGCGCGCCAGCCCAGCAGCAACACAGTGGCCGTCGCCGACGGAGTTGCGGCGGAGATAGCGGACCTGCAGGCCAAGCTGCCCGCGGGCACAACCTTGAAGCCCTTCTATGACCAGTCGCAGATTGTGCGGGAGAGCATCGCAAGCGTTCGCGATGCAATCCTGATCGGCCTCGTTCTGGCCTGCATCATCCTCTATCTCTTCCTGCACGACTGGCGTTCCTCGCTGATCGCGGGCCTGGTCATTCCGGTTACCGTCGCCGTGACGGTGCTGGTGCTGTGGACCATCGGCGAGAGCTTCAACCTGATGACGCTGGGCGGACTGGCCGCCGCGATCGGGCTCGTGATCGACGACGCCATCGTGGTGGTCGAGAACATCGTGCTGCATCGCGACTCCGGCGAGCCGCGGCTGGCGGCGGTTCGGAAAGCGCTGCGCGAGATCCTCAAGCCGCTCATCGGCTCGACCGTGACACCGGTGGTGGTGTTTCTTCCCCTGATCGCGGTGACTGGCGTCACGGGCAGCTTCTTCCGCGCTCTCGCCGTAACGATGGCGGTTTCGTTGCTGACGTCGCTGGTGCTGGCGGTCAGCTTCACGCCAGGGCTGGCCCTGCTGCTGTTGAAAGACAAAACTGCAGGCGAGAAACATTCCGAGCACGCTGGGGCTGGGCCCGTGCTGGGGTGGATTGTGGGCTGGCATAGCCGCGCGCTGAACTGGTCGCTCACTCGGCCGGTGTGGCTTGGGTTTCTCTGCGTTCTGCTGGTTGCGGGCACATACTTCGGCTACAACGCGCTGGGTTCCGATCTCCTGCCGGCGATGGATGAAGGCGGCTTCATTCTGGATTACGTCATGCCCGCAGGCAGTTCCATCGCTTCGGCCAACGAGGTGCTGGCGCGCATCCACAAGATATTGAAGGAGACGCCAGAGGTCGACACGACGAGCCGCCGCACCGGCCTGCAGATGGGCTTTGCCGCGGTCACGGAGTCCAACTACGGCGACATCACGGTTACCCTGAAGAAGGATCGCAAACGTGGGATCGACGAAGTGATCTCCGATGTTCGCGAGGAGATCAAGAAGACCGAGCCGGAGCTGGACGTCGAGTTCACTCAGGTGCTGCAGGACAACATCGGCGACCTGTCGAACGCGCCGGAACCGATTCAGATCAAACTATTCGCGAGCGATCCCGCAGTGCTCTCCGACCTTGCCCCGCGAGTCGCCGACGAGATCAGGAAGGTGAAGGGCGTGGTCGATATCGAAAACGGTATCGATAACACCATCAGCGGTCCGGCGACGAACTTTCAGGTCGATCCGCAGCTTGCCGCGCGCATGGGCTTTACGCCGGCGGAAGTCGCCGAAGACGCCACGGCGATCCTCGATGGCGTGAATGTCCCAGATCCGCTGATCGCCGACGGCAAGCCGTACACGATTCGCGTGCGGCTGGCCGACGAAACGAGGAAGAACCTCGACACCATCGAGAACACTGTCTTTAACTCGAGTTCCGGCCATGCCGCCTCGCTCGGGTCGATGACCGACATTACCCAGCTGCCGCCGCAGAACGAGATCCGCCGCGAAAACCTGCAGCGGCTGGTGGTGGTGACGGCGCGCCTCGAAGGCACCGACCTCGGCACGGCCGTAAAGCAGGTGCAGGCCCATGTGCAGGCGATGCATCTGCCGGCCAGCGTTCGCGTCGAATACGGCGGCACCTACCAGGAACAGCAGAAGTCGTTCGCCGAGTTGGCGAGGGTGCTGGTGCTGGCGCTGGTGCTGGTCTTCGGCGTGCTGCTGACCGAGTTCCGCAACTTCGCGGCACCCACCGCGATTCTCGCCTCATCCGTACTCTCGATCGGTGGCGTGGTCCTGGCGCTACTGGTCACGGGCACGACCTTCAATGTTGCGTCCTTCATGGGCCTGATCATGGTCATCGGCATCGTCGCGAAAAACGGCATCCTGCTGCTCGATGCCGACGAGCGCTTCCGCGCCGAGGGCATGGACGCCCGCGCCGCGATGATGACGGCGGCGCAACGCAGGCTGCGTCCGATCCTGATGACGGCGCTGGCGGCCGTGACCGGCATGCTGCCGCTGGCTCTGGCGCTGGGGGCAGGGTCGCAGATGCTGCAGCCGCTCGCGATCGCGGTCATCGGCGGGGTGGCGATCTCCATGCTGTTGAGCCTGAGCGTGACACCGGGCGTGTATTACCTGCTCACGCGCGGACTTGAGGTGGAGGGGGCAGCCTCTTAGAGCGAGAAGCATCTTCACGACAAAAGTTCGAAACCAGGTTGTCGAATCAGTCCGCTTTTTGCCGTTTAGGATTAGCGTGGGGCTTCAGCCCACGACTGAAGTCCATGGAATGAATGGGGCTTTAGCCCTGGGCTTTCAATCGGAGTTGCAACATGTCTATTTCAATAAGCTCCTGATTCAGCTTGTCTGAATGAGCACCGCGGTCAGCGCCGGGACATAGCAGCCGACCGTAGACCCGCCGGTCGCGAGGGTATATGCGGCCAGCGGGGCGGAGCTGCCGTCCGGGTTCACCGAGGCCCCCTGAATCGTGACTCCATCCGTAGCTGAGAGCGAAGGCGCGCTGGCGCCCTCGGACAGCTGCGTCATTGCGACC
>CAXTMK010000017.1:48610-50864 GCA_964245315.1 uncultured Acidobacteriaceae bacterium
ACCGTAACCTGCAGGTTCGCAGACGCGTCCTTGTTGATGAGCACCACGTTCCAACCGCCGTTGGCGGCCTTGACTGCGTATGCGGTCACGTTCAGCGATCCTGCCGTGACCGTCGCCGGGTAGAGCGTCCCCTGACCGGCGAGTGTGAAGAACAGCATTCCGTAGTATTCCGGTCTGGGCCCGATAACCACCCCGGAGGCGTCGGCGATCGGCGTGTAGCCCTGGGTATGGTCACCGCCCTGCATGTTGGCGCCCGACGCGCCTCCCGCAGCCAGATTGAAGAGAAAGTCGATGACCCATAAGGAAGAGGCGTAGGAGTCGCTGATCCCGAACGCGCCGCCGGAATAGTAGGAGTTGCACTCGGCCATGCGATAGGGGATGCCTGTTGCCTGCGACGCGTTCCGCAGCAGGGCAAGGTTCGCGTTGAGCGTGGGGTCGGGCGCAATGAGCGATTCTACCGTGAGGCCGGGTGCCTGCCCGTTGCCGCGGTAGTAGTGCTGCGTGATCAGCGAGATACCGCGGCTGCCGACCGACTCCGCGAACGGCACCGTCCAGGTCGATTCATTGTTGCCCGCGGCCGGACCCGTAATCGCGACTCCTGGCGAGACCTGCAGGATTGCGGAACGATATTGGTTCCACAGCGACTCGAACTGCGCCAGGGACCAATCTCCGGCGAAGAAACTTCCGGCACTCCCATACCAGTCGCACTCGTTACCGATTTCCACTCCCAGCAGCGAAGATCCAAACTGCTGAGCTGCGAAGGCCACCTCCGACGCCGCCAGCGCAGGCGAAGTCGCTCCGGTAGCCGCTCCTCCCAGGTTGATTCCATAGATGCATTGCCAGCCCGCTGCCTTCAGGAACGCGGCCAGCGAGGCAACATCCGACGGAGCAATCTGGCCCGCGGTTCTGCCGGGCCCATCCGGCGTCCATACATTGCGGTCGACGCTGCTTCCGCCGATGCGCAGAACGCTGGGGCCAAGCCGCCGGAACAGGCCGATCAGTTCGGAGTTCGAAGCGGTGAACAACGGCTCGGTCAGCGTCGATTTTTCGTAGGAGAGACCCGCGAACGCGGGGCCGATCGTGCCGGACGGCGTGGCTGAGACCGCGACCGACAACGCGGTCAGTGCACCGGTCGGCATGGGTTGTGTACTTATCGCATGCGATGCCGAAACCCGAGAGGAGAGTGGCGATTCTGACAAAGAATTCGCGCAGCCCGGTAATACCGAAGCAGCTGCCAGCCCAGCCAAGCCTTCAAGCAAACGGCGTCGTGTAAGTTGCCGCTGAATAGCTTTCATGTAATTTAGGATGCCCCGCCACAGGCTTCCCGGAACTTCATAATGGTTCCGATATCAGAAGTATTTGGTCACCGCATTAGCGACTCAGTCAGTTACGCATTTACCCGCCGATACTTCGTTGGCACGGGGAAACGCATCCTACGTGGTGAGTTCACCGTCGCTAACGGTTACCATGGTTTCGAGCATTTCACTCAATAACCCGGTGTAGAAATTGTTCGTACAGACGCAGGATTGAATTCCAAATAACATATGCAAATGTCGAATCCGGCTCAGGCGCCCCGCATGCAGGATCCCATCGAGACACGCATCGTCGAGCAGGCGGAATTGCTGGATGCGGTTGTATCGACGATGGCACAGGGCCTTCTGGCCATCAACGCTCAGGGTCTGGTAGTCGCAACGAATCGTCAGTTCCGATCGATGCACGACTTGCCCGACGAGCTGTGCGCGCGGGGAAACCACTACCTGGACCTCGCCAGGTATGCCGCCGCTCGTGGATACTACGGCCCAGGCGATCCCGAGGTTCTGGCTCAGAATCGTTGGCGCGCCGCCTCGGCCCGTGACAGCCAGTTTCGGGCATCGTCGATCAGCCCAAACGGATTGGCGATCGAAGTCACAGGGCGATCCATGCCCGGCGGCGGCTTTGTCTACACCTACACCGACGTGACAGAGTCACTGGCGAGAGAGGCAAGGCTGCGCGAGACGGAAGCCCGCTTTCGATTGCTCGCGGAACATTCCAGCGATGTAGTCTGCCTGAATGACTGCGATGGAGTCACTTTGTATGTTTCCCCCACGGTGGAGCGCGTGCTCGGTTGGACGGCGGAGCAGTTGTGCGGTAAGAACACCCTCAATCTGGTTCACCCGGAAGACCGCAGCATACTCGCCCAGGCGCAGTCACGCATAGCCGAAGGCGCTCCGGAAAGTACGGCCCTCTATCGTCTTCGGCGTCCCGACAACTCGTG
>CAXTMK010000018.1:0-20776 GCA_964245315.1 uncultured Acidobacteriaceae bacterium
CCAATGTGCCCGACGACCGGCACCTCGGCCCGTGACAGCCGCTCCACCAGCGGAGCTTCGTGGGCTCCTCCTGCGAGCTTGAGCGCCTGCGCGGCTGCCTCCTTGACGAAGCGAATGGCGTTACGCACCGCAGCCTCGTCGGACTCGTGATAGCTGCCGTAGGGCATGTCCACCACCAGCAGCGCGGAGCGCACGCCGCGCCGCACGGCCTTGGCGTGGTGCATCATCTCGTCCATGGTGAGGGGGAGCGTGCTCTCGTAGCCGAGCACCGCCATCGCGACCGAATCGCCGACCAGGATCAGGTCGATTCCGGCCTCATCCACCAGCCGCGCGGTGGGATAGTCATACGCCGTAAGCGCGACGATCGGTTCGCCGCGGTCCTTCTTCTCGCGCAAGGTAAGCTGCGTGATCTTGCGCGCCGGATCGCCGGAAGCGCGTGTTCCTTGAAAGCTCATAGCCCTCCTCAGTGCTGCTCCGCGAAAGGTCCACGGATGCCGCCCGAATTGAGCCGATTATAGGCTCTGGCGGTGGCACACTCAAGTCCGATTGAGTCAGTGGCAGGGTGTGGCCGCTTACAAACGCGAGGGTATTCGCGAATTTTCACAGCGCCTGTATACTTCTGAGTGGGAATCAGAAGGGAGACTCATCGTGGAGACGCCAATTTCGCGTATTTCTCACTTCCTTGAGAAATACCAATCTCTCATCTTTCGACTCATAGCCATCATGGGCCTTTCTGCGTCCATCATGGGTCTTTCCGCGTCCTTAGTCAAAAATCTGACGAGCACGGCTAGGTGATTCGCTCGTTGTCTACTCCATCGGAAACTCTTCTGTTCCGGCATTTCTCGGCCGAAAGCCTTGGAATATACCTGGAGATATCGTCAGCCGTCCTGGCTTTGATTGTCGTGGGCTTCCACTTCTTACGCGAGTTCCGGAAGGCGGCGAAAGATAAAACAGACCCTATCACGATCCTCGCTCGTGCCGCGGGTCTGTCGATCCTCCCTCAGGCTCTCTTGATCATGGGCGCAACATTCAATCCTGCATTGCTTTGCGCCGTCCAGGGACTCCGCATCTTCTTCATGCTCAGCGGCCTGTCATTGCTTTACGTTTGCGTTCGGAGCGTCACCTCTTAATTCTTATGCCCGAGCCAGCGCACGCGCACTGTTGAGCCGGCGCTCCAGATGCCGCTCCAGCGTCTCAATGGCGAACCTCCGCAGCGCAATGCCGCGTTCCTTCGGCCACGGTTCCTCGGCCAATTCGGCCACCGTGCCGCGAAACATACGGACTGCGTCCAATACACTTTCCGCGGGCAAGGCCACGCTGCCTGGACGGCGATCGTCGGCGCATGTGACGCCGTCATAAGCTGCCGCATACCACACCGTTCCTCCGGTGAGCCTTGCGCCGCAGATGACGCAGGTTGAAAGCTCCGGCATCCAGCCCATCAGCCGGTTCATCCACAGGCAGAAGTACGTCACCGGCATCCACACGCGGCCAACACGGATTTGGGCGAGGGCCGCCAGTGCGAGGCGAAATACTGCATCCTCAACCGCGCCCTCGGGCAGTTCGTCGAGTACTTCGGCAATCAGCTCAATTGCCGCGACCCGCGCGAAGTCTACCGCTTCGGTCATAGGCGAGCTGACGATTTCAAACGCGTCCAGCCGCACCAGCTCCTGCCGAGGCCGCTCCGCCCAGGTCGCCCGCACATGCGTCATCGGCTCCAGCGCGCCGCCAAAGCGCCGCCGCGAGCGCATGGCATGGCGCGCGACACCCTTCAGCCGGCCGTGCTCGCGCGTAAACAGGCTGACCAGCAGGTCGGCCTCGTGGAACGGCCAGGTCCGCAGCACGATCGCCTCACCCGTCCGCACCACCAGCCTGCCGTCGGCCACCACGCACTCCCGCAACGAAAAGCGCAGCCCCAGTCGATCGGAGCTGCGCCTTTACTTACCACTGATCGCTTACCACTATCTTCCGAAGTGCGCTGCGTTCTTCTCCTGGAAGGTCGCCCACTTCTCGGGCAGATCGTCGCCCGCGTAGATGGCCGAAACCGGGCATACCGGCACGCATGCTCCGCAGTCGATACACTCGACCGGATCGATGAAGAGCTGGTCGGTATCGGAGTGGCCGTTCTCGTCCTTCTTGGGGTGGATGCAGTCCACCGGGCATGCATCGACACAGGCCGAATCCTTGGTTCCGATGCATGGTTCCGCAATCACATACGCCATGGTTCAATCTCCCTTATTCGCCTCAAAATCACGCGCACATTAGAAGTTCTGAGAAGACAATTCTATCAGCACACCCGCCTAAGGCTGCAAACGCGATGCTGTGCATGAAATCGGCAACCGCCGCCTGCACTATCATTGCACCATGACGATTCCAGCATGGCTGCCGGTGACCGTTTCTTCCGCCGGCACCTTCCTCGCCGTGGTTGCCTTTACGTGGCAGGTCCATCGTGCGCGCTTCAATCAATCGGTCGATCTGCTCTTCAAGCAGGAAAATGATTTCTTCGGCCCTGGCAAGAGGCTGCAGCGGGTCAAAGCCGCCCAGGATCTGCTCGCCGGTAAGAGCCTCGAAGCGGAACCCATCCTGGATTTCTTCGAGACGATGGCCCTGCTGCGGCGGCGCAAGGCGCTCGATAAGGAGATGGTCTGGCACACCTTCTTTTACTGGATCGACCATTACTACGAAGCGACCAAAGATTCGATCGCAGTCCGTCAACAGTCCGACCCACTTGTGTGGAGGGACTTCGTTGCCTTCGTCTCGGAGCTTCGTAAGTTCCAGTCCAGCCGGAAGGGAGCGAAGTCTTACCGGCCACCGTCATCCGCGCAGGTCGTAAGCTTCCTCAAGGAAGAACTGACGGAAGCGACTTAAGCCGTGAACCCGACGAGCGTTACCATCGCCTCACCCAATTCGCAACATCCACTCCGCCAGATCTAACGGGAAGACGGCATCGGACAAAGCTTTCACCTCCGACGCTGAAAACCACCGGGCTTCCTTCATAATCCTGATCTCATCCGGCGTAACTCCAGCCAGTCGCGGAGCTTCGCGAGCACACCCGGCGGTAAAGAAGAAATCAGTGTTATCCCGCATCTCTCCCTGGTGCATAAACTGATTCGCATCCTGGCGGATCGGACCTTCTACCGCCAGTTCCAAACCCAACTCCTCCTGCAACTCGCGGCCAGCGGCTTGTATCGCTGTCTCACCCGGCTCGATTTCACCACCCGGCAGCGCCCAGAAGACGAACTCGCCATCACTTTGCGGAACGACAAAGCGAATCAGCAGGACCGATCCTGTCCCATCAAAAAGAAGCACCCGGGCTGTGAGGCGTTTTCTCATCGCTAAAGCGTTTTCTTTGTAGGTGTATCTTCGGACAGAATTCCCTTGTTTGTCATTCCGCAGCGAAGCGGAGGAATCTGCTTTTCGGGCTGCGGATACAGCTACAGAAGAAATGCTCTAGAACTCGTACGCCGCGCCAAGCTGAAAGCGGCGCGCATGATTCGCCGCGGTCGGCTTCATAAAATCCGGCGATGTAATCACCCCGACATAATCCTGAAAGCTCGTCCGATTCAGCGTATTGAAGGTCGAAAGCGAGAACGCGATGGTCGGGCTCCCGTCTTTCAGGTGCGGCCGCAGCTTGTACGTATATCCGAGCTTCAATTGCAGATCCTGATAGTCGCCGCCGTTGAGCGAGTTACGCGGCACACCCGCCGGCCTCGCGTTGAACAGGCCGGTATGGTAGTCGTCCGTGCCGGTCGTGATGCTGTACGGCGTCGGGGTGTTGTCGTAAAAGCCTACGCCGAGATTGAGTGGCTTATCCGGATAGAAGGTGCCGAAAAGGCTCAGCCTCTGGCGCTGGTCGAAGTCGGTGCGACTCCACTCCGCATTGGGATCGTACTGGTTCTGCGGAAAGAAGGTCGACCATTGCGTGTTCGAGTCCGCATGCGAGTAGGTGTACTGCAAAAAGCCCGTGTAGATGTTGCGAATGCGTCCACGGTAGCTCACCACCAGTGAGTCGCTCTTCTGGATTCCGCCCGAATCCTGCTTAAGAATCTGCGCATAGTTCGGATTCGGACGCACGCTGCTGGTAAACGGCGGCAGCGGTGCGTTGCTGTCGATGGAGCGCAGCGCGTGCCATCCGCGATAGCCCTCGTAGCCGATCGTCAGCGTGGATTTTTTCGTCACCTCGCGCTCCACGCTGAGGCCGAAGTAGCCCTGAAACGGCGCCTTGATATTAGGCGCGTACTCGAACAGATTCGGCGGCTGCGCGGCCAGCTTGGTTGGATCGCAGGGATAGCAGACGTTGCTGGTGAGGAGCAGGCTTCGCTCTGCCGCATCATGGTAGCGCGCGTACTGCTGCCCGATGTTGACGCCCACGCGCCGCATATAAATGCCTCCACCCGTACGCACCACCATTGCATGCTTCTGATCCAACACATAAGCCATCGCCAGCTTTGGCTGAAACGCATCCTTCGTGCCGGAGAGTGTGTTCTGGAAGTCGTAGCGCAGGCCGGGCGTAATGGTGAGCCGAGGCGTCGCCTGAATCTGATCCATTACAAACGCCCCGGGCTGATCGTAGTGCGTGATGAAATGCGTCTGGCCTTGCTGGATGCTGAAAGAGGAAGGCGTGTTCGCCTGGTAAGCGGCAAGGTTTGCAAACGTATACGTCCCTTGCCGATTGGCCGTGTCGTCGAGCGCGCGGCGACCGAGGTTCGGGAACTGCAGGCCGAACTTGTATTGATTGCGACCGACGGTCCAGCTGACGATGTCGCTGATGTTGGGGTTGTACTCGGTCTGCAGGTTGTCGCTCTGCGCGCCGCCGCCGTTGAATTCGCCCTGCACGATAATCGAGGGCGTGTCCTGATCGCTGACCGTCCTGTCGATGTTGCGCTCGAACAGGAAATTGAACTGGTTCAGCTTGTTCGGCGTAAACGCATTGTCGTCGTGGAAGCTGATATCCATATCGAAGGCGTAGGCCGTGAACCCGGCTGTCGGCAGCGTCAGGCCGCCGGTCGAGAGGTTGCTGGTGCTGCTGTCGTTGAAGCGATAGAGCACGTACGCGGAGTGGTGATCGCTGATCTGATGCGCAACCTTCATCGACAGGCTGGTATCGCGGAACGGCGCAAAGACATTCTGATGCGTGGTGACTCCGGGCGCGGTGGTAGCGTTTACCTGCTGGTAGTAGTTGGTCTCCTGCCGATAGATCGAAAACAGAAATGTCGTATTCTTCAGCGGCTCCATGCCGGGCAAGAGCCGCCAACGGATAGGCCCGGTCAATTCACCATCGTAGGTGCGGCGCTGGGTCGGCGCCTTTATCGTTTCAAAGTATTCTTTCGCGTCGAAGATGGAGTCGCGAAACGCGAACGTCGCTTCGCCGTGGTACTTGTCCGTCGTGCTCTTGGTGATGACCTCTACCTGCCCGCGGCCGGGCTGGTTGTACTGTGCCGAGTAGGGGTTCTGGTTGATGGTCACGCGCTCGACAGCAGACGGCGACACCCCCAGCCTGCTCATCTCCAAGCCATCGACGATCAACGTCGCGCCACCCTCGCCGGCCGCGCCCGAATCGAGAAACACCGACAGCGCCGCGACCGCATCGCCATCGAGTATCGGCAGCGTCTTCATATCGCTCGCCGAGATGCTGGCCGCATCCTTGTTGTTCTCGGGCGACGCCAGATCGACCGCATCGTTCGCGTTCACGTCAACCGTGGTGGCAACGCTCGCCAGATTCATCGTCAGGACAAGCGGGCCGAGCGGCGTATCGCCGATGACCACGTCTTTCAGCAGAGGCTCAAATCCCGGCAGCTTGACGCTGATGCGATACGCGCCGCGTGCCGCCAGAGGCAGCCGAAACTGCCCCGCGCTGTCGCTGTTGGTCGCGGCGAAAGCGGCTCCGCCGGGACGCAGAAGTTCGACTCGCGCCCTGGGGATGATGGCGCCGGTCGCGTCCTGAACGTGGCCAGTCAACGCAGAGGATGCGACGTGCGGGGACAGAGGGATGGACTGCGCGCGGGCCGAAGTGCGGGGCGCGGACAACAGCATCGCCATCGCAACTATGGCGAAGATGCGCTGGCGGACCCAATCATGCTTGTGGAACGAGAGAAAGATGGGAAGTCACCTTGTGAAGGATTGCTTTTTTAAAGTGTACTTCCCGGGTTGCGAGCCGCTGCCTCCATTCAGGTGCAGACTGGCGCACGGTCCCGCACCGCTGAACCAACGCGGTAAACAGTAGCTATTTCCCCGCCTCACGCTTTGCTCGAAACTCCGCCGGCGTCGGGATCGCGCTCGTCTCGCGCCCCGCGAACATCTCGCCGAAGAGATAGATCATCTCGTCCGCGATAAGCCCGTTGGTCGCGAGCACCTCGCGCGAATCGAGCGTGAACTTGCCGCCGTCGAAGTGCGTGATCGAACCGCCCGCCTCCTCGACCAGCAGCACGCCGGCCGACGTATCCCACGGGTTCAGCTTGAACTCCCAAAATCCGTCGAGGCGCCCGCACGCGACATAAGCCAGGTCGAGCGCCGCCGACCCCGCGCGCCGCACCCCATGCGAGCGCAGCGTGAACTCCTGGTAAAAATGCACATTCGGGCTGCCGTGCCGCTTGTGCGAGGGAAACCCCGTAGCCGTCAGCGCCTCCTGCAGCTTCGCCGTCTTCGAAACGTGGATGCGGCGTCCGTTCAGCCACGCTCCCGCGCCGCGCTCGGCCGTGAACAGCTCATCGCGCAGCGGATCGTAGATCACTCCCGCGACCATCTCTCCGTCTTCGTCGTCGGCCTGGCCGGGCCTGCGCCGTTCGCAGCCCAGCACCACGCAGAACGCCGGAAATCCATGGGCGAAATTGGTCGTGCCGTCGAGCGGATCGACGTACCAGCGGTACTCGCCACCCAGGCGTTCGCGCGTGCCCTCTTCGCCGTAGATGCCGTGCTCCGGAAACGCCTGCGCCAGCCGCGCCTTGATCTGCGCCTCGCTGGCGCGGTCGGCCTCCGTCACCAGGTCGACATCGCCCTTGTACTCGGTCTGCACGCCACGCTCGTAGTACCACCGCAGCAGCGCGCCCGCCTCACGCGCAATGCCCGCCGCCACATTTGCCAGTTCCACTCGGTCCGCCTTTGCGTATCACTTACTCGAATAATATCCCGTCCGGTAGCGCAGGCCGACCTTGTCCTTCATCTCCGCGTCGCTCACCTCGACCTTGATGCCGCGATAGCCATCCTTGCGGCTTTGCGGGGTCTTCGCCGGCGCGTAGTAACCCAGCACATACTGCGTGCGCAGGTCGTCGGATATCTTGCGAAAGGCCGGCGCCAGATCCTTCGCGTCTTCGATGTAGTAGTACTTGCCGCCGGTATCGTCGGCGAGCTGCATCAGCGCGTGTTCGCCGCCGGTATTGCGCCCCGCATCCGCCCAGATGGGGATGACGATGAGCGAATAGATCATCACGCCGGCTCGTTGCGCCTGTTCGAGCGCATCGTCGTAGTGCACGCCGTGTACCGTGTCGCCGCCATCGGTGATCAGCACCAGCACACGCCGCCGTCCGTTATCCTGCGCGGTCTCGCCGAGCCGCTTGGACGCCAGGTAAATCGCGTCATACAGCGCCGTCGCATCGCCATGGCGCAGGTTGCCCAGCCCATCCGCGATGCGGTCCTTGTTGGCCGTAAACGCTACGATCTCGCGCACGGTGTCGGAGAACTCCATCAGGTCGAGCTCGTCCTGCGGCCGCAGCAGCGCGTTCACGAACTTCTTCGCCGCCTCTTTCTCCAGCCGCTCGTTGCGCAGCGTACTCTCGCTGCCGTCGATCGCCATGACGATCGACAGCGGAGTCGCCGACTCCTTATCGAAGAACTCGATCTTCTGTTCCTTGCCGTCTTCAAACAGCCGGAAATCGGGCCTATCGAGCCCGCCTACGGGCGAGCCCTTCTCGTCGACGGCGTTCACCGCCAGCGTCACCAGCCGCGATGCCAGCTTCAACGTCGTAATCGGCTGCTCGGGCGGCTTGCGTTCGATCGGCGCCTGCGCCCCGCAGGCACACACGCCCGCCGCAACAGCCGCCAATACAACCGCACTCCTAAACCAGACTCGCAATCAGGCACCCACATCCATAAGACGGCATTTTATCCCGCGCGTGGCACCGCCTTCCTCTGCGCCCTTTGCGTTCTATTCTTTGCCTGTTCTTTGCAGCGCCACATCCTCCGGAAACGGCTCGCCATCCGCCCAGACAGCGCCATCGACGAACGTCTCCTTCTTCCAGATCGGCACCTGCTTCTTCAGCGTGTCGATCAGCCAGCGGCAGGCCTCGAACGCCGCGCCGCGATGCGCGCTCGCCACCACCACCAGCACGCTGGTCTCGCCCACCCGCAGCCGCCCCAGGCGATGCAGGAGCGCTACATCCCTCACGCCGAACTTCGCGACAGCCTCTGCCGCCAGCGCCTGCATCTGGGTAAGCGCCATCTCGCGATAGGCCTCGTAGTCCAGGTACAGCGTCTCGCGCCCGCGCGTGTTGTTGCGCACGATGCCGTCGAAGACGCATACCGCGCCATCCGCCCCGGCCTTGATCTCCGCGATTACTTCAGCCGCCGGAAGCTCCTCATCCAGAATCTCAACGCGCACCCGAACCCCCGCTGACCGGCGGCAGCAGCGCCACCTCGTCCCCATCCTTCAACACGACAGCGGCGCCCGCATATTCGCGATTGACCGCAACCGCCAGCGACTTCCACACCGGCAGGTCGTCCGGCGAGCGTCCGCGCAGCAGTTCCAGCAGATCGTCCACGGTCGCGCCGTCTGCCAGTTCGACGACATCGCGCTCGCCGCCAAAGAACTCCTTCAACAGCCCGAAATAAAACACGTCAACGGTCACCTCTTTATCGTACCGCCCAAGTGGGTGCCCCATCCTCGCGCGGTTTCATCGCGCAGGGTGGAGTATCGTTTGCGGAAGCAAACGACCGTCTTCCTTTCTCCGGCATTAAATGTCCGCACAAGCTACAGTCAACCCCAAGCAGGTGCTTCCTTTCATCCTCGGCGAAATTAGGATCTAAATCCTCATTTCTTAGCCTCCTCCAGCAACTTCCTCCCCTTAGCCGCCAGCTTCTTCTCATCCGCCACCGTCTTCGGCACCGGCTCGCCCCACGCCGCAGCCTGCAACGCCTGCCGGGTCGGCTTGCCGTCCTTCACCACCGGGCCCGGCGGAGTGGTGAAGTGCCGCGTCAGGAACGAGCCCTTCCTCTTCTTCTTCTCCGGCGTATCCGCCGCACCCTTGACCCCGGGCTTAAGGTGACCGCCCGTCTGCTCGTTGTAGAACTTCCGCCCCTCAGCCGTGAGCCCGCCCTTGGGATCTTTGCCTTCCTTGGGCATCGATTTCGCCTTCTTTGTCGCCATAGCCTGCCCTCCAACCTGACGCTTCGATGCGGAAAATGATCGTGGCGCACCCCATTCAGGGCAAGACAGCTTCAAAGGTCGAGGTTATAGTTTCTTCATGCGAATACACCTCTACATCCTTTGCCTTCCGGTACTTGCCGTTCCTGCACTCGGCCAGCAGACCACGGCTCTGCCCAACGCACCGGGCTGGACGCAGGTTCAGGCCGTGCCCCTCAACAAAAGCCTTCACATCGCCGCGAGGGGCGGCGGCGCTTCCTGCCACTTCAAAGTCGCGGACGACAACTCCATCACCTGCTCCGGCATCGATACCTCCAGGCTGCTCACCTTCCAGCGCGCCGACGTGCGCAGGATCACCTCGCCGCGGCGGGGATGGTCCGCCCTGATCGGACTCGGCATCGGCTTCGGCGTCGGCGCCATCCTGGGCGCGGCGTCCGGAGATAGCTGCACGCCGCAGAGCATCATCTGCTTCAGCCGGGGCTCGCTGGCGGCACTCTTCGGCGTTCCGCTGGGTGTGATCGGCGCGGGCGTCGGCGCGCTCACCGACTTCGACCGCAAAACTATCTACAAGGCTCCTTGAAGCTGCGGCATGACCAGCCACATGGATGTTTGTCATCCCGCAGGGATCTGCTTTTTGTATTCTTGACATCCTTCGGAGCCACACCGAAGGTAACAATTCGAGGCTGAAGACCCAAATCCGAAGTCCACGCCGAAGTATTTTATCTTGAAGACTTTACGAAAAAACTGCAGACGAATACTCGTTTGGTATCGACTTAAGTAACCTGATTCTGCAAATTCTTCTCGGCTGGTAACCACGTCACCGTCTTAGACTATAGCCGGACGACCGAGTGGCCCAGGCACATCTCGCCGGCCTCCGCGACCAGCCGATCGATCAGGCCGTCGCCCGCCTGCGCCAGAAAATATATGCCACCCACTACGCGCTCCTGGGGATGCCCGCCGGGAAACAGGTGCAGCACCATCGCCTCGGCATGCTTGCGCAGGCTGGCTTCCTTCTGCACCTCGAAGGTCGCGGCCATGCGCCGCAGCCGGTTCATCTGGTAGCGCATCTTGCTCGCCGAAACCAGCGCCGAGCGGCCCAGGCTGGCGTCGATCTCCGCCAGATAGCCGGTGAGCCCGCCAAGCTCCGCATCCATCGCATTGCCGACGGCCGCCAGCTTGCGTTTGCTTTCGATCGGCATCGCCCGCGCGCCCATTCGCAATGCCAGTTCATCGACCGTCTTCGCGGCAAAGACATCCTCGAGCGAGACCTCGTCCTTCGCCATCACGGCGCCGATTGCCGGCTCAATCAGGGTTGCCGAAAAGCGCGGCAGCACCGGTGTAATCCGTCCCGCGATGCCCTCGTACAGCACGGCGGTCTGGGCAAAGTAAGCGATCTCGGCCGGTCCGCCGATGTACGCGGCTGTGGGCAGGATGGCGTCCTGAAACACCGGCCGCAGCAGCGCATTAGGGCTCAGGCGCTCGGGAGTTGCATCCAAAATCGCCAGCAGATCCGCTGTCGAATAGCTCTTTGCGCCGGCCTTCCACGTCTCGCCGGAGCGCCGCAGCGCAAGCCGCGCGCCACTCACA
The DNA here is from genome assembly GCA_964245315.1 of uncultured Acidobacteriaceae bacterium. GTDB lineage: Bacteria > Acidobacteriota > Terriglobia > Terriglobales > Acidobacteriaceae > Edaphobacter. The sequence goes on from CAXTMK010000018.1 coordinate 10,940, forward strand.
TCGTCGAACAGAAACAGCAGCGACGCACCCGTATTCACCAGCACCTGCGCATGGTATCCGCCAGCCTCAAGCGCCTTCGTGCGCTCCAGCAGCGCCGCTTCGAACTCCCCGGCGCGTCCGATCGCGGCCCGTAAAACAGGCACACCCAGCGCATGAAAGTTCCGGCCGGCGGCATCCATCACGATCAGCCCGTGCGCCGCAAACAGCCGCGTCATCAGCCGCGCAAAAGCCCCGCCCAGAGTCGCATCGGGCGTATAACACTCGCGCAGCAGATTGCAGATGGGCGCATACGCCAGCAGTTCGCTCACCTGGTCGAGCGCCGCCTCAACGTTCGCTCCCAGGTGGACGGAACCCGCGGCAACCCCGCCGCCGCTGAGTCCAAGCCGCAGCGTCTCCATGACATGTTTCCCAGGCAGCGAAACCTGATCGACCTCGGCCAGGTCGTGGTCCTCGCTGGCCAACCAGAAGATCGGCACATGCTCGAAACCCGTTGCAGCCGTGGCTTCCTTCGCTTTCGCGACCGCCGTAGCCGCCTTCAGCAGCGTCAGCAGCGGACCTCCGAACAACCCCACCTGCTGCCCCGTAACGACCGCTCGTGCGCCATTGCGAAGCCGCTCGATATTCGCAAGCGCCGCATCGCCCGCGCCAAACTCCACGCTCTGCCGCTGGAGCACGTCCGCCAGACGGCCGGCATCCGGAACGGCAACCTCGCGGCCCATCCAGCGAGTGCCGAGCGGCTCCGAACCGTACCATTCGCGCACCGGGCTGGGCGCATCCGCAAGATACTCCGCGTAAAGACGGGAGATATGCGGCAGCACCGACATCGGGTAACACTCTGCGCTCATCGTGCCTCAACTTTCGCGAAACGGCCGTCTCTCCACTGTATGCGTTTGGATGCGCATCTGCTCCAACCCGACGCAGAATCATACGCCGCGATATCCTAGCCCCATGGCCAGCAAAAAAACGTCCAGCACCAAAGCCGTCGTCCTCTCGTCCAGGGTCTCGTTTAGGGGCAAGGTCTTCTCCGTCACCACCGACACCGTCATCGAGCCCGGCGGCGTGGAAAGCACGCGCGATGTCATCCGCCACAACGGCTCGGTCGTCATCCTCGCGGTCGACTCGTCGGTCAACCCCGCCGATCCCACCATCCTGATCGAGCGCCAGTACCGCCATGCCGCCGGCCAGTTCCTGTATGAGCTTCCGGCCGGGCGGATCGAACCGGGCGAGCGTCCGCTGGCTGCCGCTAAACGCGAGTTGATCGAAGAGACCGGTTTCCGCGCCCGCAAGTGGTCGGTACTGGTCCGGTACTACGCCAGCCCCGGCTTTCTGTCGGAGTTTTTCAACATCTTTCTCGCGCAGGAGATTCGTCCCGGGATCGCCCAGCCTGAGCCGGATGAAAAAATTTCCCTGCGTCATATTCCGCTGTCGGAGCTGCTCGCCCAAATCGCATCTGGTAACATACTGGACGGTAAGACAATTTTGTCTGTCCTGCTCTTCGCTCGTTCGATGGAAGTTACGAACAAAAGCTGATTATTTCGATGTAACAAAAATCCTTCAGAATATTCCTCATACTATGTCGGCTAGCCGACAGAATGGTGTATCCGCGCTTCTTATCCTCATTTTTAAATTGACTTAAAGCAGCTACCAGAATGGGTTCCGCGTCAATTATTTCGTAGTTGCACGATAGCAGGAGGAGGCGTCATGGCGCAGTATACGGGGCAGGTAAAGTGGTTCAACAATGCGAAAGGTTTTGGATTTCTGGGACGTGACGGCGGGCCCGATGTTTTTGTGCATTACAGCTCCATTCAGTTAGAGGGCTACAAATCTCTGAAGGAGGGTGACGAGGTGGAATTCGACATCATCCAGGGCACGAAAGGCCCGCAGGCCGACAAGGTGAATCGTCTCAAATCCGCCGTGTAGACCCCATCGTTGATTCATTGCGCGTCATACTAAGGAGCGCCCCGATGTGAGGGCGCTCTTCGACTTTATGGATAACATCACACTCGCACGCCTGCTCGACGAAACCGCCGCGCTGCTCGAAATCGATGCCGCCGACCCCTTCCGCGTCCGTTCCTACCGGCGCGCCGCCGAGGCCGTCGAGCAGCAGACCGTGCAACTCGCCACGCTGGCCACGCCCGAGGCCGACCCCAAGCTGTTGCTCGCCATCGCCGGCATCGGCAAAGGCATGGCGGCCAATATCCGCGACCTGGTCGCCACCGGCTCCATGCCGCTGCGCGATGAGCTGCTGACGAAGTACCGCCCCACCATGCTGGAGCTTTTGCGGCTGCCGGGCATGGGTCCGAAGACGGTCGCGCTGGTGTGGTCCGCGCTGCAGGTCTCGAACATGGACGAGCTCGAAGCCGCCGCCAGGGCCGGCCACCTGAATAAACTGCCGCGCATGGGCGACAAATTTACGGTCAAGCTGCTCAAGGGCATTGAGGATCACCGCCGCAACTCGTCGCGCTTCCGCATCGATGCCGCGCGCGAGTTCGCCCGGCGCATCTCGGAGCTGATCCTGTCTTTTCCGGGTATTGACGAGGTCACGCCGGCCGGCTCGCTGCGCCGCGGACGCGAGACCGTCGGCGACCTCGACCTGCTCGCCACGGGACCGGCCTGCGAGCCCGACGTCGTCGCCGCGGCGGTCGAGCATGTCGCCACGCTGCCGCTGATCGATAAGCTGCACGCCCGCGGCCAGAACAAGGTCACCTTCACCCTGCGCAACAACCTGCAGGTGGACGTGCGTCTGCTGCCTCGCGCCAGCTACGGTGCGGCGCTGCAATACTTTACCGGATCGAAGCACCATAACGTCGCCCTGCGCCAGCGCGCGATCAAGCGCGGCTTGACGCTGAGCGAGTATGCGCTGATGCGGCTCGAAGACAACGTCATCGTCGCGGCGGCCAGCGAAGAGGCGATCTACAACGCGCTCGACCTCGACTACATCCCGCCGGAGTTGCGCGAGAACTGCGGCGAGATCGAAGCGGCCGCAAACCACACGCTGCCGCAGTTGATCACGCTCGCCGACCTGCACGGCGATGTGCACATGCACACCTCGGAGACCGACGGCAGCTGCACCATCCGCGAGATGGCCGAGGCCGCAATCGCCCGCGGACGCCGCTATATCGCGATCACCGACCACTCGAAAAATCTGGCCATGACCAACGGCATGGACGACGCTCGCGCGCTCGCCCACGCCGCCCGCGTCAGACAGGTGAACGACGAGATGGCGGGCCGCATCCACCTCTTCACCGGCATCGAGGTCGACATCCTGGGCGAAGGCCAGCTCGATCTCGAAGACGAAACGCTCGCGCAGCTCGACATTGTCGTCGCCAGCGTACACTCGCGCTTCGACCAGCCGATCGAGGTGATGACCGCCCGCATTCTGCGCGCAATCGAAAACCCCTACGTCCGCATCCTCGGCCATCCCACCGGGCGCAAGCTGCTGAAGCGCGATCCTTATGCGGTCGATCTGGCCCAGGTCTTCAAGCGCGCCGCCGAGTTAGGCGTGGCCGTCGAGCACAACGCCGCACCGGCACGCACCGATCTCTCCGACGCCAACATGCGTCTGGCGAAATCGCTCGGGTGCAGGATCAGCATTAACACCGACGCCCATGCGACCGAGGAGATGGACTATATGGAGGACGGCATCGTACAGCTTCGGCGCGCGTGGCTTACCGCGGAGGATGTTATTAACACCGCGCCTACAGCCGAGGCCTTTCTCGCCCAGTTACGTCCGCGCCCATAACTCCACCCGATGCCGTCATTCTGGCGAAGCCAGAATCTCTGCATTCGTTTTACTCTTGCACTGGGATCCAAATCTCAAAGTCGCCGCTGGTCATCCAGTCCTCCGGATAGCGCTCGATCATCGGCCCATCCGACGGCTTCACGCCCGACTTCGGCAGCCACTCCGTAAAGATCGCTGCCCAGACCCGGCGAATCGCCGCAATGCCGCCGGTCTCCGCGAAGACCACATAACGCTGCGCCGGCACGGTGACCTCGATCCAACCGCCGGGCACCTGCGCGCCGGGCGCGAGCTCGACGCCGGTAATGTAGCGCATCAGCGCAGTCGGATAGACGACGCCCAGCGTCCAATCGTCCGCCAGCCCCGCGGCAAAGAGTTGCGCGTTGAACTGCTCCCACTGCTTCGGGATCTGGCCGGTTGTATCGCGCGTGTACTCGCCGCTCAAACCAACCACGCGCATGGCGCGCCCATCCACATACTTCGGCTCCGCAAGCTCTACCGGTAGCACCTGCTCCATCGCATTCTCCTCGGGCGTCTAAGCAATCTTTTGCAGCGTCTGCGCGAGCCGCTCCGAGATCACCTCATCCGGCTCGCCGTCCCGCTTCAGCTTCTCCAGCATCTCCCGAACCTCGGGCTGGTTCAAGGCCAATTCGTCCTTCCTCATTCCCTCACTGATGTAGGCCCGCATCAGCGACTGACCGCTTCCCATACCAAAAAGTGGAGCCATCTCGTTCAGATCCTCCAGTACATCCTGGGGAAGTCGGATCTCCACCGTTGTGTTCGGTCGATTCCGCTGCCTGCGGACCGCCATCTTTTCACTCAGGCTCTTCATAGCGCCTCTTCTCCGCTGCAGTTGCCGATCTTGCTGAGATGATTCTCGTCGCTTCGCGTTCCACTTCCAGATGCACAACATATAAGAGCTTCTTACTATCGGCTAATCCAATCGCGGCGGACCGCGTCTCCTCCCACACGCTCGCATCCCAGACGTCGTGGAGCGGATCGAAGAAAACATCCAGTGCGCGATCGAACGTTACTCCATGCTTTACGACATTCGCCGCTGCCTTTTCGCTGTCCCAGACGAAGCGGATGCCCTCTCGCGTGACGAACACATCCATATACAACAACATCGTACAACTTCCCTGCCGCGCCTTTCCGCTAAACAATAGCTGAGAAAGCCGGAACAACGAGCGAATCCTTATAATCGAGTGTGGCGAAGAGGTTTGGAGGCGGCGTGATCGTTGAAGTTCGGGGCCTGCGCAAGGTCTATGAAGGCAAACAGAGCGTAACAGCGGTCGACGGCATCGACCTGAACGTCGAGGCGGGCGCGATCTACGGCTTGCTGGGGCCGAACGGCGCGGGCAAGACGACAACCATCAGCATCTGCACGACACGCGCGGTTCCAACCGACGGCACGGTCAGGATCGCCGGCGTGGACTGCGTGCGCGAGCCGGCGCTGGCGCGCAAAGCCATCGGCGTGGTGCCGCAGTACAACACGCTCGATCGCGCCTGCACGATCTCTGAGAACATCTTCTTTCACTGCCTGTACTTTGGATTTTCGACGACGGAAGCCAAGGCTAGAACGGCTGAACTGCTGGAGCAGTTCCATCTGACGGAGCGCGTGAAAGCTTATCCGTCGCAGCTCTCGGGCGGCCTGGCTCAGCGTGTGCAGATCGCGCGCGCGATCGCGCATCGGCCCAAGGTGCTGTTCCTCGACGAGCCCAGCGCGGGGCTCGATCCGCAGAGCCGCATCGCCATGTGGGATGCGGTGAAGGGCCTGCGCCACGAAGGCATTACCGTGGTGATGACGACGCACTACATGGAAGAGGCGGATGAGTTGTGCGATCGCGTGGCCATCATCGACCATGGAAAAATTCTGGTCGAAGACACGCCGGCAGCGCTGAAGAGCAGCGTCGGCGCGCAGAAGATGTATCAGCTGCATCTGCGCGACCAAGCCAAGAGCGCGTCGCTGGCGGGCACGCTGACCAAGATGGAAGGCGTTAGCAGCGCGGACATTGTCGGCGACGGAGTGCGCGTGCTGGCGCATGGCGCCGACGGGTTGCTGAGCGAGGTGGTGTCGGCGGCCGCGCCCTATGGGCTGCGCGATATGACGATTACAGAGACGAGCCTGGAGACAGTCTTCATCCAACTTACGGGACGGGATTTGAGGGAATAACGATGGCGACGACGGCAATTGCAACAGCAAACGTTAAGACGCAGGGCAGTTTGACAATCTATGCACGGGCCTTTGGCGGCTTATTTCTGCGCGACCTGTATGTGCTGCGGCGCGAGATCTTTCCCTTCGCGATTCGCGTAGGCATGAACCCGCTGTTGTTTCTGTTTGTGTTCACCTACATCATGCCGCACATGTCGGGCGGCGCCGCCAACAACCCCACGGCGGCGATGGCGGGCGGCAACTTTTCGACCACGCTGCTGCCGGGCTTGATGGCGGTGGCGATCATGTTCTCCGGCATCGCGGCGGTCGCGCTGCCGCTGGCGCAGGAGTTCGGGATTACGCGCGAGATCGACGATCGCGTGATGTGTCCGCTGCCGGTATGGGCGGTGGCTTTCGAGAAGATCGTCTTCTCCGCGATGCAGAGCATCATCGCGGCAGGCATCGTCTTCCCGCTCGCCTACTATGTGCCGACGACGCCGGTGCATGCGCATGTGGCGAGCTATCCGTTTCTCGCGCTGGTGCTGGTGCTGGCCAGCCTGGTCTCGGGCGCGCTGGGCCTGACGATCGGCACCAGCGTGAAGCCGCAGCAGATCGGGCTGATCTTCGGCGTGGTGGTGATGCCGATTACGTTCCTGGGCTGCGTGTACTATCCGTGGGCCGCGCTGAAGCCGCTGCCCTGGTTGCAGTATGGCGTGCTGATCAACCCGATCGTGTATATGAGCGAGGGCCTGCGCGCGGCGGTGACGAGCTCGGCGCATATGCCGGAGTGGCTGATCGTGGCTATGCTTTGCTTTTTTCTGGTGCTGCTTACGCGGCTGGGGATGCGGGGGTTTTTGCGGAGGGTGGTGGGATAACAACCAGGCGCTAGCCTTGAATGAACATTCATCTGGAAGGTTCAACAGGAGATTCTTTCCTTCTTTTGCAGAAATATTTAAGCTGGAGACCCAGGGCTTCGCCTGATAGACTCTGCGGAAGCTTGCTGGAGAGGATCTTGCGACCCAGCACACTTCGCAATATCTATGCCTCATACGCTCACCCATCTGCGTGTTGTTCTGGCGTCTCCGAAAGACGTTCGCGCGGAACGGGACGCATTTGCCGGCTTGATCGATCAGGTGAACGAAGACACCGCAAGACCGGCCGGATGTGAGCTGGAATTATATCGCTGGGAAACGGACGCGAGCCCTGGCTTCCATCCGAACGGCCCACAGGGTTTGATCGACAAAGCACTCCGGATCGAAGACTGCGACCTCTTTGTCGGAATCCTGTGGAATCGGATCGGAACGCCTACAGAGGATGGGCGAACGGGAACCGAGCACGAGTTTGATACCGCTTATCGATCATGGAAGAGCATGAGGCGTCCGCACATTATGTTCTATTTCAACCAGCGTGCCTCCCGATTAGCGGCGGAGGAGTTGGACCAACGAAAGCGCGTACTTGCCTTCCAAAGGGATTTCCCGGAAGAGGGTTTGTACTGCGCCTATAATGGAAAAGCAAAGTTCGTCGAGCAGGTTGGCCGCGACCTGCGGAGGTTTGTTCGACATCATGTCGAAGACAACGGCAAGGGCGATAAGGCTCATTTGAACGCTGTCAGAGCCTCTTCGGGAGCCACGACCTATTCGGTTAAAATGGACACCGAAGGTTGGCTGCAGCTCCCGAAGCGGATGATGCAGCAGCTTCGAGTGCGCGAAGGAGACACACTTAAAATCGGGGTAGTCGGAAGCGAAATCGACTCCGTGTTGATCTCCAGCAAGTCACGATTCAACGCCGATGTCATAGGGTTATTGAGCAAGCGTTTACGATCCGCGACGCTCAGCATCAGCCCCGCGGAAGTCACGGGCAAACAGAGGAAGGGCAAATGATGGTCGATCCTGAGAGCATTATGATTACACGCGCAGCGATGGAAGAGGTTCAAGCTCTAACTGCGTCTGAACTGACCGCCGTCACGGAGTTCCTGAGAAAACTACAGCGAAACCCATTTGATCCCGACCTCATGCGCGAGACGCAGGCGGACGGGGACGTCTTTGCGTCCGAAGTAGGCAGACGATTTCTTTATTGGACCATTGAGTCTCGTGAGGAAAGTAGTACGAAGACAGAGACGCCCCGTCAGATGATCCGTGTCCTCGCCCTGGTAAGTCCGAATGTGCGCGGCGTGGTGGCGTCCGGGAGCAAGATAGCCGCCGTGCCTGCGTAATCTACGCCGAAGTGCCTCCAGCATTCCTACAGGCCGAGCTCGTTGCGGATCGCATCCGCAATCGCATTCGCATGATGCGTCATCTGCGCATGATCTTCGGCTTCAATCATCACGCGCGCCAGTGCTTCCGTACCCGAGTAGCGGATAACGACGCGGCCCGTGCCATGCAGCGCTTCATCCGCGGCGGCGATGGCGGCGGCGACGGTCGGGATCGACTCCAGCGGCTTCTTCTCGCGCACCCTCACGTTCACGATCACCTGGGGGAAGGTCTTCAGGTCGGCGGTCAGTTCGGTTAGCGATTTGCCCGAACGATGGATGATGTCGAGCACCAGCAGCGCGGTCAACAGGCCGTCGCCGGTGGTGGAGCGGCCGGAGAAGATGATGTGGCCGGACTGTTCGCCGCCCAGCGTGGCGCCGGTGGCGAGCATCTGTTCGAGCACGTACTTGTCGCCTACGGGCGCGCGCAGCATCCTGATGCCGGAGCGGCCGAGCGCGGCTTCGAGGCCCATATTCGCCATCGTCGTCGCCACGATTATGGCTTTTGCTAGTTCGCCGCGCGCGTGCAGGTCGCGGCCCGCGAGCAGAAGCACGGCGTCGCCGTTGACCACCTTGCCGGTCTCGTCGGCGAAGAGGACGCGGTCGGCGTCGCCGTCGAAGGTGATGCCGATCGAGGCCTTGTGTTTGACGACCTCCGCAGCCACGACCTCGGGATGCAGCGCTCCGCAACCCAGGTTGATGTTGCGTCCGGTGGGGCTGGCGTGCGTGACCGTGACCGTGCCCCCGAGATCGGCGAACAGTTGCGGCGCGACCGCGCTCGCGGCGCCGTTGGCGCAGTCAATGACGATGTGGCGGTTGTCGAGCGAGAGGTTGGGGACGGAGGCGAGCAGGAAGCGGATGTACTCGGCGCGATCGGCTTCGTTGATGGGTGGTGGCGCTTCGTCCCACGTCTCAGAATCGAGACGTGGGGCACCCAGTTGTTTGAAGATTTCGGCTTCGATTTCGAGTTCGGTGGAGTCGGGCAGCTTGAAGCCGTCGGGGCCGAAGAGCTTGATGCCGTTATCCTGCCAGGGATTGTGCGAGGCGGAGATGACGACGCCGGTGGCGAAGCCGTGGGCGTGGGTCAGGTGCGCGACGGCGGGTGTCGTGATGACTCCCGCGTTCTCGACCTTCGCGCCGCCCTCCATCAACCCGCCAGTAAGCTGCGCGGCGATAGCCTCGGACGACTCGCGCGTGTCCATGCCGAGCAGGACGGTGGGGGCTTCGGAGGTCTTGCGCAGGGTGTGGGCGAGGGCGAGGCCGATGGCGTGAACGGTGGCGGGGTCGAGCGGGGACTGGCCCGCGACGGCGCGAATGCCGTCGGTGCCGAAGAGCTTCTTCATGAGGCGGTTTTCTCCTGATTCCTGTCGAGCGTGGTTCCGAACACGGTCGCGCGCACCGAGCCGTCGGCGAGGCGCGCGCGGATTTGCAGGCCTGTTTTTACGGCGCCAGCGGAGCGCAGAATGGCTCCGTCCGGGCCGTAGACGATGGCATATCCACGGCTGAGCACGGCCAGCGGCGAGAGCGCTTCCAGGCGAGCAGCCGCATAGTTGAGCAAGGTGCCGCGGCGTGCGGTGATCTGCTGCGCGATACGCTTCAAACGCGCTTCGGTATCGGCGAGACGGCGGTTGGCGAGCGTCAGCCGCAACGTGGGATCGTGTCTGCGCAGGCGGGCTTCGAGCGCGGCGACGCGATTGA
>CAXTMK010000018.1:20786-23821 GCA_964245315.1 uncultured Acidobacteriaceae bacterium
TTGATGCGGTTGCGGATGCGGCGGTCGCACGCGGCGCTGAGGCGGAAGCGCAATTCGTCGATGCGCTGCTCGCGGCGGCCGATGGAGTCGCGCAGGCGGGCGAGAACCTGCTTGGCGGAGAGCCGCTGCAGGCGCTGGCGGGCGCGCAGGATGTGGAACTCGCCGGCACGCCTGACGCGTCGTTCCAGGGAAAGCACGCGCTCCTCGATGCGGTGCTGCGCGGCGGTGATCAGCTCGGCCGCGGCGGAAGGCGTGGGCGCGCGCAGGTCGGCGACGAAGTCCGCGATGGTGTGATCGGTCTCATGGCCGATGGCCGAGACGATGGGCAGCGTGGAGGCGGCGATGATGCGAGCGAGCGCTTCGTCGTTGAAGCCGGCGAGATCTTCGAGCGAGCCTCCGCCGCGCGCGATCAGGATAAGGTCGACACGCTCAGGATGCCGATTGAACCAGCGGATGCCTGCGGCGACACTCGACGGACACTGCGCTCCCTGCACGACCGCGGGGAAGATGAGCAGGTTCAGGCGCGCGTGGCGGCGACGCACGACGTTGATGATGTCCCGCAACGCGGCGCCGGAAGGCGAGGTGACGATGCCAATGCAGTGCGGGAACGGAGGCAGCGGGCGACGCGGATGATCGAACAGGCCCTCGGCCTTGAGGCGGCGCTTGAGCTGCTCGAAGGCGAGTTGCAGTGCGCCTTCGCCGCGTGGGCGCAGCGATTCGGCGATGAGTTGCAGCTGGCCGCGCGTCTCGTAGACCGAGATGCGTCCGCGCGCTTCGACATGCATGCCGTCCTTCACCTTGAAGCCCAACAGCGAAGCCTGGCGGCGGAAGATGACGACGGGAAGCTGCGCGTCGCCATCCTTGAGCGTGAAGTAGACGTGGCCGGAGGCGGCGGGACGGCAGTTGGAGATCTCGCCTTCGACGTTCAGGATGCCGTTGTAGGCGCCTTCGACATGCCGGCGCAGTTCGGCGATCAGCTGGCGGACGGTGTAGAGGATCGGCTCTGGCGGTGGGGGTTTGGAAGTCGACTTCACGACGGGTGGCGCGGCCGGCTGAGGGGATAGATCGAACGCGAGTTGCGGGGATGCCGACTGCCTGGACCTGATCGATCTGCGCTTCGGCTGCAGACTCAGGAAGCTCGGGATGGACTCGTCGGCGGGCACTCAGGTGAGTTTATCGCAGTGCCCTGGAGGTTATCGCTCCCACTTATCGCGAGAGACAAAAGCGCGATCAATGGGGCATGGAGAGTTGCCGCAGAAAAGTGAAAAGAACGGGCTGTCCCGCTCATCTAATGGCTATCGCTTGAATGTGGGAAGGATTTCGTCGATGCGGACTGCCGCTTTTGTGCTCGGATTGTTTTTCTGCCTGGGGGTCGCGCTGGATGCGTTCCAGACGATCATTCTGCCGCGCCGCCCGAAAGGCCGCTTCAGGATTACGCGCCTGTTCTACATCGCGACCTGGCTGCCGTGGTGCTGGGTTGCGGACCGGGTGCAAAATCGTCAGGTGCGCGAGCAGGTCTACAGCGTCTTCGGGCCGGTCTCGCTGCTGTTGCTGCTGGTGGTGTGGGCGCTGATGCTGCTGGTCGGCTTCGGCCTCGTCTACTTCGCGCTGGGCACGCCGTTCGCGGACACGATGAACCAGCACGGAAACTTCTGGGCCGACATGCGCACCTGCCTGTACGTCAGCGGGACGACGCTGTTTACGCTGGGACTGGGCGATGTGACGCCGATCCACCATTTGGCGCGCGCGATCCTTATCTTCGAATCCGGGACGGGGTTGGGATTTGTCGCGCTGGTGATTGGCTATGTGCCGGTCATCTATACGGCCTTCTCGAATCGCGAGGTGAGTGTGGCCATGCTGGATGGGCGCGCCGGATCGCCGCCGACGGCGACCGAGTTGCTGCGGCGTCACTCGTATGAAGGTGGCGAGGCGGAGTTGATCGAGTTGCTGGCCGAGTGGGAGCGCTGGTCGGCGGAGATTCTGGAGTCGCACATCAGCTATCCGCTGCTGTGCTACTACCGCTCGCAGCACGACAACCAGAGCTGGCTTTCGGCGCTCACGGCTGTGCTGGATACGTGCTCTCTGCTGATCGCAACGGTTGAGGGGCCCGCAGCACGGCAGGCGCAGTTGACGTTCGCGATGGCGAGGCATGCACTAATCGATCTGGGGCATGTCTTCGCCGTCGAGAACGATGCCAGGTCGAAAGAGGTTGAGGGGTTGGATCGGCTGCCGCCGGAGACGTTCTCCAACCTGTGCGAGAACCTGAGCGGACTGCACCTGAAGCTGTGCGGCGATGCTTCTTCGATGCAGCGGCTGACCGCTATCCGCATGCTGTATGAGCCGCACGCGCATGCGCTCTCGGACTACATCAAGATGCCGCTTCCGCTGTGGGTCGCGGAGGCGAAGAAGACAGATACGTGGAAGACCGTCGCAGGCTTGCGGCGCGGCGGCGATAAAGGTCCGGAGGCTTTGCTGGGGGCGGAACTGCATGTAAGCGACAGGTCGACGGCGGCGCATCTGCACGATGAGGAGCATGGGTTTTGACGCTGACCCGCCCTGCGCTTATTGCACAAAATATTCAAAACAAATAAGTTAGGTCCGGACCTCGGTATGTAAGAAGTTGCACTATTTTTGAGGCAGCGGCTTTTTCCAAGGAATCAGCTCAAGTCGGTGACAGGGACTGCTCGGAAGCCGTTTGCGAAGGGAAAGCTGTTTGGGGTGCGCGCCACGATCGCCCCGCCGAGGACGCTGGACCCACCCAGGATGCTGCGAGGCGGAACGAATCAAGTGGGGCTCAATGGGTACGCGCCAATCCACATATGCAAAATATACGATGGCATCGTATATTTTGCACGGCCTCAGATAATAGAAGGTTTAGGCTCCCTTTCTGGATCGTGCCGCCTCGAAAAGCAGATTCCTCCGCTGCGCTGCGGAATGACAAAAGAAGGCAGTTTTGGCGAACCAATGCTCGTTCCGGGAGAACCGCGGTGTTCGCTCCGGGAGAACCGCAGTTAAAAACCCCATGTTCGACCCGT
>CAXTMK010000018.1:23831-49431 GCA_964245315.1 uncultured Acidobacteriaceae bacterium
GCTTTTGGGCGGCGAGGGAGCCGGCGGGGCCGGGGGTGCCCTTGGCGGTCTTGTCCTTGTCCTTCAACTGCGCGTAGATCTTGTTCGCCTGGTCGGTCTTGCCCTCGGAGGTGTAGAGCGCGGCGAGTTGAAGCTGCGCGAGACCGGCGGGGACGGCATCCGTGGGATGCGCGGTCAACTGGTTGTAGAGGTCGATCGCCTGGGGGTCGCGGCCGGTCTGGTGGTAGAGGTCGGCCAGCGCCTCCTTGCCGAGCGACGAGAGCTGCTTGTCCCAGCTGTCGGAGACCTTCTTCAGCGTGGACTCGGCGGATTGGGTCTGGCCTATATCGAGGTAGGTGAGGCCGGCGAAGTAGCGCGCATTTTTGCCTGCGGTGGTCATGCCGTACTTGTCGGCGACAGCGAGGAACTGCGCGTTGGCGGCGGTGGACCGCTCCTTCACGCTGTTGTAGGTTTTGACGCCGGGATCGCTCGGTTGGCCGGGGGTGACCAGCGGCGCCTGATAGGTCTGCATCGCCTGGCCGAAGGCGTCGGAAGCGGCGGAGGAGCGATGGCTCGCGATGGCGACGATGAGGACCAATAGAACGATGGCCGCGAGCCCGATGCTTACCGTCTGGAAGACGGATTTGCGGTTCTCGCTGGCCCACTCGAGACCGTGGCTGGTGGTTTCGATGAAGTGATCCTGCTTGAGCGATTGTTTGCGTTCTTCGGTCTGCTTGAGGCGAGTTTCGTAGGCCACGGGTAATTTCGTCCTTAGGGGGTGAATCGGCGCGGAGGGGGACACGCGCAAGAGTTTAGTGTATCAGGCGGGACGAAGCTGTCCAAAAGCGCGCGGACTTGCGGACTTGCGGCATGGAGGAAGACGGTCGTTTGCTTCCGCAAACGATACCCCCACCTTACGACGATGGAACTGTCGTGAGGATGGGGCACCCTTACTACCAGATGTGGACGCGGTCGGCCGGCGCTAGATAGAGCGTCTGGCCGGGCTTCACGTCGAAGGCGGGGTACCAGGCGTCGAGGTTGCGCACGGTGTCGGCGCGGAACTGCCCGGGGGAGTGCGGGTCTGTGAGAACCTGCTGGCGCAGCGCGGCTTCGCGTGCCTTGCCGTCGTAGTTCTGGGCGAAGGCGAGGAAGAATTGTTGGTCGGCACTAAAGCCTGCTGCGGCGGGGGCGGATTTGTACGCGATGTGGAAGGCGTCGTAGGCGGCGGTCAGGCCGGCGACGTCGGCAATGTTTTCGCCCAGGGTCTGCTTGCCGTTGAGCGCGAGATCGGGGAAGGGTTTGTAGGCGTCGTACTGCGCGGCCAAGGCCGCCGTGGAGGCGTTGAAGTGCGCGAGATCCTCGGGCGTCCACCAGTTGCGGACGCGGCCGTGCGAATCGAACGCCGCGCCCTCGGAGTCGAAGGTGTGGGAGATTTCGTGGCCGATGATGGCGCCGATGTGGCCGTAGTTCGTGACCGGCGGCGCGGCGGGATCGAAGAACGGAGGCTGCAGGATCGCGGCCGGGAAGTTGAGGCCGTTGTGCAGCGGCAGGTTGACTGCGTTGACGGTCTGCGGCTCCATGCACCACTCCTTGCGATCGACCGGCTGGCCGATGCGCGCGACCTTGTAGTGAAGATCGAAGAGGCCGGCGCGCCAGACGTTGCCGAAGAGGTCGTCGGGCTTGATGTCGAGCGCGGCGTAACTCTGCCAGTGATCGGGATAGCCGATGCCGACGTTGAGCGTGGCCAGTTTGGCGAGCGCCTCCTGTTTGGTCGCCGGAGCCATCCAGGTAAGGTTGGCGAGCCGGGTCTTAAAGGCGGCCATCAGGTTGTCGACGAGCGCCTGCGCCTGCTTTTTGGCCTCCGGCGGGAAGTAGCGCTGCGCGTAGATTTGGCCGACAGCGTCGCCGAGAATGCCGTTGACGAGGGCGATGGCGCGCTGATCGCGCGGACGCTGCTGCGTGGTGCCGCTGAGCGTGGCGCCGAAGAAGTTGAAGCGCTCCACGGCGAAGCCTTTGGGCAGGACGGAGGCGTAGTCCTCGACCAGGTGGTACGTAAGATAGTCCTTCCAGATGGCAATGGGCACGGAGGCGACGAGGACGCTTTCGGCGGTGAAGGCGGACGGCTGCCAGACGATGAAGCTCTTTTGTTTTTCGAGTCCCGCGGCTTCGAAGTAGGTCTGCCAGTCCAGGCCCGGAGCCTTGGCGGCGAAGTCGGCGAGCGTCCAGATGTTGTTGGCGTGCTCGATGTTTTCGCTGTCGGCGAGCGAAACATGCCGCTCCGCGATGCTGTGTTCGAGCGCGAGCACGGCGGCGGCGCGGCCGTCGGCCTCGTCGAGACCGGCGCGGGAGAGCATGGCGGCAATGTGCGCCTGGTACGCGGCGCGGATGGACTTCATGCGGTCGGAGTCGCCCAGGTAGAAGTCGCGGTTAGGGAGTTCGAGCCCGCCCTGCAGCAGGTAGGGCGCGTAACGGTCGGGATCGTTGAAGCCGGGCGCGACCCACAGGCCAAAGAGGTTCGGGGTATGGAAGTTGGTGTTGTTCAGGGCGTCGACGTCGGCGCGAAGGCCTTCGCCGAGGACATGGGCCAGGTCACCCTGATTGTGGATGCCGTTGATCTCGGCAAGCTGCGCCTTCAGCGGCGCGAGGCCGCGGGCTTCGACGGCGCCCTCATCCATATAGGAGGCGTAGAGGCTGGCGATCTTGCGCGCGTCCGAGCCGGCCGCGGGGTGGGATTTGGCGGCGTCCTCGATGATGGAGGCGACCTGTTTGTTGGAGCGATCGGTGAGGACGGAGAAGACGCTGAGGGAGGATCGGTCGGCGGGGATCTGGGTGCGCGCGATCCAGGCTCCGTCGGCGTAGTGGTAGAAGTCGTCGCCGGGGGTGACGGATTTGTCGATGGCGGAGAGGTCGACGCCGGAAGTGGGCCGGTGGTCGGCTGGGGTTTGAGCCGAGGTCGAGAGTGCGGCTGTGAGAAGAACTCCAATGAGCGAGAATCGGCGGATCATGCGGTCTCCGAAATGGTGAGACTGGAGTTTGATGGCAAAGGTGAGGGTAGCATGAGCCGAAGGGTACGAGGCGGCTACATCACTGCTCCAACGATCCCGCCAAGCCTCTCCTCCAACTCCACGGGTCCACCGTCGTGATCGTGGCTTGGCGGACGCGTCTGTAGTCTTGGTACATTGTTTTCATGCGGATCGATAAGCTAAGAGTTCGGAACTTCAAGCAGTATGAGGATCAGGAGTTCACGTTTCATCCGAACTTCACTCTTCTCATAGGCGAAAATGGCTCCGGTAAGACATCGATTCTCGATGCGCTCGCGGTAGCAGCAAGTATTTGGTTGGTAAATCCGCCAGATACAAACCTGGCCAATAGCAGCAGGAACCTGTCCCCCAATGACATTCGGTTGCGCAACGAGGTCCGTGGTGATCGGACGCAGTTTCGGGAGGTTCGGCCTGTAGTAGTGGATGCAACAGGACAGATAGGAGATCAAGGGCATGTGAGATGGATCCGTCAAGTTCGCGACACGGGTCGCCGAACAACGAATGCTGAGGCGAGACAGGCTCTCCAACTCATTAGCGAAGCCTATGAACGAGACGCATCAGGTCAGCGCGTCACGTTCCCCGTTCTGGCATATTACGGCGCTGGGAGAGCTTGGCTGGCGTCGAACGAACGCACGCCCAAGGCGCGACAAAATGAAAAGGCGCGACGCTGGTCGGCGTTCTACGATTGCTTTAACGAAAGAATTCGCGTTTCAGACGTGCAGCAATGGTTTCGTGACGAATTGCTGGTTAGAGCCGCAAATGGCGGGCAGTGGAGACCCGGCTATACCGCCGTTCGCAATGCTGTGCTTCAGTGCATTCCCGGGGCCGAGGACTTGTGGTTCGATGTCGATAGAGATCAACTGGTGCTTTCTGTCGCGGGAATGGTCCAGCCATTCGATCACCTCAGCGCTGGACAACACATGATGCTCGCTATGGTGGCTGATCTGGCGATCAAAGCTGTCAAGCAGAATGCCAGCATTTTCGACCTCGATGCAAAAAACGCAGACGTGCTCGCTGTCACTCCTGGAATTGTCCTGATTGATGAACTCGACGTTCATCTCCACCCAAGTTGGCAACGAACGGCGGTACACCGTCTTCGAACTACCTTTCCCAGTATCCAATTCATCTGTACGACACACTCTCCACAGATTATCGGTGAGACTTCGCCCGGAGAAATACGAATGCTGGAAGGCAAAACCATGACACCCGCTCCCTTTTCTTTTGGCTTGGATTCGAGCCGGATTCTGGAGGAATTGATGTTTTCCCCTTCTCGCAACCCAGATATCAAGAGGCAGATTGAGTTGATATTTGACGATGTCGACGCAGATAACCTGCCAAGCGCAAAGAAGAGAATCGCAGATTTGGATCCCGCATTCGCACGTCTCGATCCAGAAATCCTGCGCGCAAAAACTCTCATACAGTTCTTGGACGAGAACCAAGACGATGCGTAGAATCCGTAAGGTGTTCGAGCCAGATGTGCTCACAACATGGCGGGCTAACCATCCCGATGATTACGAGAACTTTCCAACCTCATCGAGAGAAGTGGTTCGGGAGTCGCTCTATCACGAACAGCTCGGGATTTGCTGTTACTGCACGCAAACTCTGGGAGATCCTGTCAGCACGAAGATCGAACACTGGCATCCACAATCCAACAAAGCATTTGCGAACGAAAGGGTAGTGTATGCAAATCTGCTTGGATGTTGCTCCGGCAACGCAGGTTTGAGAAAAAGCCGGACGCACTGTGACGAACACAAAGCAGACGATTTGCTGAGCAGAAATCCGGCCGATCCTTCGCGCGATATTGAAGCAATCATTTCATACGATAGCAAAGGATGCATCCATTCCACCGACGCATTCTTCGACGCGGAATTGAAGACGGTGTTGAACCTTAATGTGGAGAGCTTGGTTGTAAGGCGCAGTCAAGCTCTGAGAGGTCTTGTTGAAGCGGTCCTAATCAAACGCCGAAAGGGCTCTCTTACACGGAAGGTTTGGGATCGATGGATTGAGCGGTATGCCGATCCTCAGAGCGGTCGTGTCCACGATTTCGCACCCATGCTGGTTTACTGGTTGAGAAATCACCGGCCCTGAATATGCAACCTCTATTTGATGTTACGCCAATTTCCGCCTAGACCTACATCCGCCACGATAGGCACGCTAAATTCGGCCACGTTTTCCATCTCATGTTTGACTAATTGCTGCATCTCCTCAGCTTCTTCGGGGATTACGTCGAAGAGGAGTTCGTCGTGCACCTGCAGCGTCATGCGGGACTTCAGATTGCGGGCGGTGATCTTGCGGTCGAGCGCGATCATGGCCAGCTTGATGAGGTCGGCGGCGGTGCCCTGCAGCGGCGTGTTGACGGCGGTGCGCTCCGCGAAGCCGCGCATGTTGGGATTGCGCGACTGGATGTCGGGGATGGGGCGGATGCGGCCGAAGTGCGTGCGCACGGCCTGCTCGCGCCGCACCAGGTCGAGCGTCGCGTCGATGTAGTTGCGCACGCCCTGGTAGCGCTCGAAGTAAGTTTCGATGTAGGTCTTGGCGATCTTCTGGTCGATGCCGAGTTGCGCGGCCAGGCCGAACGGGCTGATGCCATAGACGATGCCGAAGTTGACCGCCTTGGCGCGGGCGCGGGTCTCTTTATCGAGTTCGGCGACGGGGATGCCGAAGACCTCGGACGCGGTGAGGGTGTGGATGTCCTGACCGGTGCGGTAGGCGTTGAGCAGGAGTGGATCCTGCGAAAAGTGAGCCATCAGGCGAAGTTCGATCTGCGAGTAGTCGGCGGACATGAGCAGGTTGCCGGGCGCGGCGATAAAGGCGGCACGAATTTCGCGGCCGATAGCGGTGCGGATGGGAATATTCTGCAGGTTGGGATTAGTGGAACTGAGCCGGCCGGTAGCTGTGCCGACCTGATTGAAGGTGGTATGGATACGGCCGGCGGAATCGGCCAGCGCGGGTAACTGATCGAGGTAAGTCGATTTCAGTTTTTGTAACTGGCGGTGTTCTATCACTAATGCCGCGATGGGATGATTTTCGGCTAACTCCTCCAGCACATCCTGCGCGGTCGAGACTACTTTTCCTTTGCCGTATTTAATAGGCTTGGGTAGAAGCATTTTGTTGAATAGCACATCGCCGAGTTGCTTGGGAGAGTTGAGGTTGAAGGTGTGGCCGGAGTCGGCGTAGACGCGCTGGGCGAGATTGTCGATCTCGATGGAGAGGCGCGAGGACATCTCGTTCAGGACGGCGGGGTCGATGCGTACACCGGTCTCTTCCATGCGCAGGAGGACGGGAACGAGCGGGAGGTCGATGGTGTTGTAGACGTGGGTGAGGGGAGAAATCGGTGCGGCTCCGTCCCACGTCTCAGGTGCGAGACGTGGGGCACCCGGTGTTGTGGTGGCGTAGAGCATCTCGGTGGTCACGGCGCCGCCGAGCGCGGGGTCGTCCTTGGGGATGTGGTGCTCGACGGGCGCGGCATTGGCAACCTGCTCGCGCAGGATGGGCGCCAGGCGATGGATGGCGTTTGCAGTCTCAGGCAGCAGCGTCGGCGACACGACGCCCTTGACGACCGGCGTGAGGGCGCGCTGCGTGAAGCGGGCCGTCACATCCGGCAGGGTGTGCGAGCTGTGCGTGGGGTTCACGAGGTAGCTGAGCAGCATGACGTCGTCGCGTACACCGCGCAGGGTGACGCCGTGCGGTTCGAGCGCGCGCAGGACGGCTTTCAGGTCGTGGAGGTCTTTAGGCAGAGACTCATCTTCGAGCGCTTCGCGCAGGCCGGGCGCGTCGAGCGAGACTTCGAGCGCGGTATGGTCGGAGACGGCCAGGCCGAGGCGGCAGGCGGGATCGGGAGAGGCGGTGGTCAGTGGTGAGTGGTCAGCGGTCAGCGGTTCAGGGGCGCCGAAGAGAGACATGGTTTCGGCGGGCGGCGGTTCGGGTTCGGGGGTTTCGTCCGAGGGTTCGGCGGCGATCTCTTCGGAGAGGGCCTGGGGGTTCTCGAAGATGGAGATGGAGAGGCCGCGAACGTTGTGCGACCCCACCTCAAACGATGATGCCGTTTGAGATGGGGCACCCGAGAGTTTTGCCTCGGCCAGGAGCGCGGCGATCTCCTCCGTGGTTGGCTTCAGGTTGTAAGCGATGGGCGTGTTGTCGACCGCGGGCGCAAGTTCCTTGAGCAGCGTGGTGAATTCGAGTTCGCTGAAGAGCTCGCGGCAGGCGGCGTTGTCGACCGGCTGGGTGCGCATCGCTTCGATGGTGTACTCGAGCGGTACGCTGGTGTGGATGGTGACGAGTTCCTTCGAGAGCAGGATGTTTTCGCGGTTGTTCTGCAGCGATTCGCGGTAGGTCTTCTTCTTAACTTCGGCGGCGCGATCGAGCGCGGCTTCGACCGTGCCAAACTGCTGGATCAGCTCCACCGAACCCTTGTCGCCGATGCCGGGCGCGCCGGGGATGTTGTCGATGGAGTCGCCGCGCAGGGCCATCACATCGACCACGCGCTCGGGCGCCACGCCGAGGACTTCTTCTACCTTTTTTGCGTCGAGGACGAGGTTGTCTTTGGTGGGGTTCAGAATGGAGACGCCTTGGTTGACGAGTTGCATCATGTCCTTGTCGGGCGAGACGACGTAGACGTGGTGGCCCAGCGCCGAAAGCTGGCAACTGAGCGTGCCGATGACGTCGTCGGCCTCGAAGCCCTCGTAGTAGAGGATGGGGATGCGGAAGGCTTCGAGCGCGCGGCGGATGTAGGGCTGCTGCTGGATGAGGTCGGGCGGGGTTTCGGCGCGGTTGGCCTTATAGCCGCCGTGCTCGATTGTCTCGAAGGCCTGGGTCTTGATGTTGAACTTCTGCACGTCCTTCATCTGCGCGGCCATCTCATTGCGGTGCACGGGCGCGCCCACATCGTAGACCGCCGCGAGATACTGAGGGGCGAAGTCCTTGCGCAGCTTGTTGATCATGTTGACGAAGACATAGGTCGCGGCGGTGGGGATGCCGGTGCGCGTCGACATGGGACGCTGGCGCTGCATGGCGTGATAGGCGCGGAAGATGAAGGCCATGGAGTCGAGCAGGTAGATGGGGGGCTTGGTTTCGGGAGCGGCCATGATGGTTTGATGGTACTCGGGTGGGGATCGGAGGCGCTATGAGCGGAGGCAACGCAGGAGCAGATTCCCTCGGAAATGACAAACAAGTTACAGGATCAGCATGCAGTCGCCATAGCTGAAGAAGCGATAGCGCTCGCGGACGGCGTGGGCGTAAGCGGCGAGGATCGCTTCCCTGCTGGTGAATGCGGCGACCAGCATCAGCAGCGTGGACTGCGGCAGGTGGAAGTTGGTCAGCAGGCCGGAGACGATGCGGAAGTCGTGTCCCGGTTGAATGAAGATGCTGGTCGAGCCGGAGTGGGGCTTGAGGTTGCCGATCGCGGCGCAGTGTTCGAGCGTGCGCGTGGTGGTGGTGCCGGCGGCGATGATGCGTCGGTTTTCTCGAAGCGCCGACTGAATGGCGGCGGCGGTGGCTTCGGGCAGGGTGTAGTGCTCGGTGTGCAGGCGGATGTCTTCCAGGCGCTCCACGCGCACGGGTTGGAAGGTGCCGAGGCCCACATGGAGGGTGATGCGTTCGATCTGTACACCCTTGGCGCGCAGGGCTTCGAGGATCTCCGGCGTGAAGTGCAGGCCTGCGGTTGGCGCGGCGGCCGAGCCGGGATTCTGGGCAAAGACGGTCTGATAGCGGGTTTTGTCATCGGCCTCGTCGTCGCGATGGATGTACGGCGGCAAAGGCATGTGGCCGATGCGGTCGAGGTGTTCGAGGAAACGTGGGTCCGGGGCGAAGCGCAGAGTGCGCTCGCCGAAGTGCCCGGCGGAAAGCACCTCCGCCGTTAGGATTGGTGCCGTTCGATCCCACATCTCAGAATCGAGATGTGGGGCACCCACACTCGTATCCGGACTCGTATCCGGATTTGCGTGGAAGTGCAGGGTCTCGCCAGGTTGCACCTTGCGGCCGGGGCGGACGAGCGCGGACCAGGTGTGCGGGGCGATCTGCTGGGTCAGCAGGACTTCGATCTGGCCGGTGGGAGTAGGAGATTTTGCCTGCGTATTGAGACCGGCACGCACGGCGTAAAGACGCGCGGGCAGGACGCGGGAGTCGTTGAGGATGAGGAGATCGCCAGCGCGAAGATGCGCGGGCAGATTGCGGAAGTGGTCGTCGGTGTACGCTCCGGTGCGGCGATCGATCGCAAGCATGCGGCTGGAGCCGCGAACCGCCGGCGGATGCTGCGCGATGAGGTCTTCAGGCAGATCGAAGTTGAAGTCGGAGACGAGCATAAAGGCGGTTGTTAGTTGTTCGTTGTTAGTTGGACGGCCTGGTCGAGCGCGGCTTGCACGGCGGCCAGGGTTAGTGCGGCGGCGGGAATGTGCGGCGGCCAGGTGAATACGACGCGTGAGAAGGGTTTCGGGATGAGGAAGCGATCCCACGAGTCGAGTTGCCATGCGCTGAGCGGGAGGGCGTAGAAGGCTCCGACCCATGGCGCTTTGACCAGTTGCGCGAGCTGCACGGGGCCGGGTTGCGTGACCATCGCCGGGCCGCGGGGCCCATCGGCGGTGAAGGCGCAGCGATGGCCTGCGTTGTAGGCGTCGACCATCTGGCGCAGGGCGACGGCGCCTCCGCGCGAACTGGAGCCGCGAACCGCCTTGAAGCCGAGCCGCTCGACGGTGCGCGCGATCAGTTCGCCGTCGAAGCTGCGCGAGATGAGGATGGCGATGTCCTTGTCGCGGAAGCGATGCGCGCAGGCGAGCAACGAACGATGCCAGAAGGCGAAGACGGTCGGGCCGGGGATGATGTCGCCGCGGGTTGTCACATTTTGCGGAACATAGACGTCTTCGTAGCGAAGGGTGGCTCCGACGACACGGATTAGCAGCGCAGCCAGGCCGGGGACCATGGCGAGGGTGAGGCGCTGGGCGAGGGTGTAGGGCACGATGGTTAGTTTACCTGGGCAGGGCCACACCAACCAGGCTCGGGCTTCAGATAAAATCTGGGCGGGAGCGGGAGGATGAGTCTGATCACTTTCGAATTGCCGGATTCAATCAAGAGAGAGGCCGAAAGGCTGGCAGAGCAGGATGGCGTGTCTCTGGACAAATGGATTTCTAAGGCTGTCGTGCAGAGGATTGGCACTACGGAAACTGCGGTGGAGTTTTTCAAGCGGCGTGGGGCAGGTGGAAGCCGGGAAAGACTGCGTGAATTCCTGCCGCGCGTCCCGGATCGTGGACCGGATATTGAGGAACAGAATTCGTAGCTGTACCTTGATAGCATCGAAAGCGTGACGCTGCAGCTATCGACCTCCGTGAAGTTTGTGAAGCGCGTGGGCGAGCGCATCGCCGAAGGGCTTGCCAAACGCGGCGTCGAGACCGTCGAAGACCTGCTCTATCACCTGCCCTTCCGCTATGAGGACCGCCTGAATCCGCGTTCGATCGCGGAAATGAAGGCGGGCGAGATGGCTTCGCTGATCGGCGATGTGCGCGGGTCGGCGCTGCTGAAGACCAGGGCGGGAAGCGGCTTGTTCGAACTGACGCTGGGCCTGTCGGCGCCCGGTGTCGACCTGAGCGGCGCGCAGCCACGCATGGGCCAGAGCACGATCCAATGCACATGGTTCAACGGCAGCTATCTGCGCGACAAATTTCGCCTGGGCCAGCGCATCGCGGTCTACGGCAAGCTGGAGCCTTCGCGCTCCGGCGGCGCGGGCCGCTACAAGCTCATTCAGCCGCAGTTCGAGATGCTGCCCGAAGCCAATGCCGAAGGCGCGGATGCCGAGTTCGCGATGCTCGAGATGGGCCGTATCGTTCCGGTGTATGAGAGCCTGGGCGGCACGACGCCATGGGGCTCGAAGCTGACCTCGAAGTGGACGCGGCGCGTGATGTGGAGCGTCTTCGAAGAACTGACCGAGGCCGGGGTCGAGGCTGAAGAGACGCTACCCCCAGCGCTACGCGAACGGCTGAAGCTGCCCGGGCGCATGGCCGCTCTGCGCGCGGTTCACTTCCCCGAGGCCGGCACCAAGCTGGCCGATCTGCAGGCGGCGACGACGCCCGCGCATCGCAGATTGATCTTCGAAGAGCTTTGGTATCTCGAACTCGGACTGGAGTTGAAGCGCAAGCGCATGCGTGAGCGTGTAGGCACGAAGTTCGAGACCGGCACCGCGGTGCGCGAGGCGATCAAACAGGTGCTTCCCTTCCATCCGACGGCGGCGCAGAAGCGCGTGCTGGGCGAGATCGTCGGCGACATGAAGAAGACGCAGCCGATGCGCCGCCTGCTGCAGGGCGACGTGGGCTCAGGCAAGACGATCGTCGCGATGCAGGCCGCGCTGGTGGCGATCGAGAACGGCTTCCAGGCGGCGCTGATGGCTCCGACAGAAATCCTCGCGACGCAGCACTACCTGAGCGCGAAGAAGCTGCTGGCAGAGAAGCTTTCGCCGCGTACAGGTAAGCCATACCGCGTGACGCTGCTGACGGGCTCGCTCGATGAAGAGCGCAAGCGCGAAGGGCGCGGCAGGATCTTTCGCGGCGAGACCCAGCTTGCTATCGGCACACATGCGCTGATCGAAGAGAAAGTAGACTTCGCGAACCTCGGTTTGGTCGTCGTGGACGAGCAGCATCGCTTCGGCGTGCAGCAACGCTTCAAGCTGATGAAAAAAACCGGCAGCGACGCCGATCCTGACGTGCTGGTGATGACCGCGACGCCCATTCCGCGCACGCTTGCGCTGACCATCTACGGCGACATGGATGTGAGCGTGATCGACGAGTTGCCGCCCGGGCGCACACCGATCGTGACGCGCAGGACCAGCGACGCGAAGGCTCGCGAGGTGTGGGAGTTTGTGCGGCGGCAGGTAGCGCTGGGGCGGCAGGCCTACATCGTTTATCCGGTGATCGAGGGCGCAAAGGACGATCAGCCGGAGCTGGATTTTGCGAAGGACGAAGAAGCGGGGGACGGGAATCAGGGATCAGGCAGGAAGGGTAAGGCTTTGTTTCCGAAGACGAAGCTGCGGTCGGCGACGCAGATGTATGACGAATTGCGCGCGGGGCCGCTGGATGGGTTGCGGCTCGCGCTGCTGCACGGACGCATGAGCGCCGACGACAAGGAAGTCGCGATGCGGCGGTTTCAGCGCGGCGATACGGATGTGCTGATCGCAACGACGGTGATTGAAGTGGGCGTCGATGTGCCCAATGCGACGGTCATGGTGATCGAACATGCGGAGCGCTTCGGCCTGGCGCAGATGCATCAACTGCGCGGGCGCGTGGGCCGAGGCACGGCGAAGAGCTTCTGCATCCTGATGACCGGCGCTAAGCCGAGCGAGAGCGCGGAGGCTCGGCTGGACGCGATGGCGCGCACTCAGGATGGCTTCGCCCTGGCCGAGATGGACCTGCAGCAGCGCGGGCCGGGCGAGTTCTTCGGCACCCGGCAGGCGGGGCTGCCGGAGTTTCGCGTGGCAAGTCTGCTGCGCGATCGCGCGGTGCTGGAGCTGGCTAAGGCAGAGGCGGCTCGATTCGCGGAGAAGCCCGATCCGGCGCTGACGAAGGAAGAAATCGCGGCGGTTTGGGAGAGGCTGAAGCTGCAGTGGCAGAGGCGGTATGGGTTGGTGGAGGCATGACCTCGCCCTTCCTCTTTCGCTAAAAAGGAATGATCTCTATACCGGGGATCAACCTGAAGTGCTTCACGTTATGCGTTGCGACTTTGAAGCCGAGCTCAAGCGCTGTAGCCGCAATCAACATATCCCCCAGAGCCACATGAAGCCCCTTTGCGCTCATGGCGCCATCCAGCAGGCCAGCGCGAATTGCAATCCCTTTAGTGACGGGATAGACGGGAAGAATCGACTTGATGTCTTGAAGAAATTGTCGTCGGGCCAGCAGTCGAAGTTCGGTATTGGCTCTTTCAATGCCATGAGCAAACTCCACCAGACTGATAACAGAGATCGCAATCGCTTGATCGTCGACCTCTTGGCGCAAGTTCATGATTGCCTGACGAGCGTTGAGGCCGCCACGTTCAGCTTTCATCGGAATCGTGGAATCAATGATCAGTCCCATCGCGAAGAGTCAAGCGGCTCCCGATGCCAGGCGACAGCAGCCGCCACATCGGCAGCAAAGTCTTCGTCCACGACGGGCGAATCCATTGGCAGCAAAGCGATGCACTCATCGATTGTCCGACGCAGGGGAAGCGCTGGCCGAAGCACCGCGATGTCGCCGGTCCCATCCTGAAACATAATCTCCTCACCCTGCCTGACGCGGTCAAGCAGGGTGGACAAGTCGCTCGCGCTATTCGGATCGGAGAGTTGTATCGTGGCCATGATCTCAATATTACTCGTTCCTTAGCTGGCGATGGAGTGCTTCAGCGGCATCTCTTCCTGAGCCTTGTTCTGTCCCGGAATGGCCTGCGGTGTGTAGGTCGGCGCGACATGCTTCTTCGGTCCGCGCTTGCGGGCTACCAGCACGCGGATGCGTTCGAGCAGCTCCGCGGCGGTGCTCGCGCCCTTGGGCAGGAAGTAATCGGCGGCGAGCGCCCGGTCGTAGGCGGCGACGGTGCCGCTGACGATCAGCGCGGGCAGCATGGGGTGCATCTGTTTGGCGCGGCGCACGAGTTCGTTGCCGTCCATGCCGGGCAGCAGCAGGTCGGCGATCAGCAGGTCGAGCGCGCCCGGCGCCGTGCGCTCCAGGATTTCGAGCGCCTCCTGCGAGTTGGTGGCGCTGATGACCCGATAGCCGCGTGTTTCCAGCAGAAACGTGCGGACGGAGAGGGCGGTTTCGTTGTCGTCGACGCAGAGGATGACTTTCTTAGGGCGCATGGGCTTTCCGTTCTCTCTGGCCGAGCGCTGTTGGGGCGCGGGGCCGCTGGTTAGGGGCAGCGGGCTGGTTGGCCCGGACTGCCGCGGCTTGCGTTGCTGTTTCGCGGCTCCTTCCGGCGATCCGGAGCGAGAGCGGACGGCTGCGCGGTGAAGACCGTGCAGGCGCCAGACTCTTGCGAGCCGCGGCGTTCGAGAGACACAGGACTGCCACGCTGCCCCTTGACAGCAAAGGGGCCGGTCCGAATCCGAAGGCGCAGGGAATTCCGTCGCTGCGATTTCAACGGGTTTCAAGCCGACTCGCGAGTGTCCGTGGTGGACGCGGGCAAAAGCTGGCCGAGCCGGCTGCGAAAGCAGTCAGGAAAGGTGCGGATCGGAAGGGAGGTACTGCGCGAGCAGTCCGGCTTCTCTCAACTCAGTTGTGGGTAAAAGTCAACGTTTAAATCGGTCCCTGAAGGATTCCTCGGGCGGCGATTGCTCCTCACAGAACCGCCTTCATTCCTTCAACGCTTTCTCACCTTACGGAGAGGAACCAAACTGGTCAACTGGCGAAATAAAGGTGAAAACGCACGAGATTAAGGCTCTCTCATCCACCGATTTTTATGCGGGTGCGTGATTGTTGCTGTTTGGTGACAAATCGCTGTGGGAAAGATCGCCGTCAACGCTGGAAAAACCGCCCCGATGCAACCGGAATGGTGCGCCCTCCAACAAACACTCCGGTCACTTGCTCATTGCGTTCCGTGGCGCGGACGTGAATAAGCGATGGGCGCTGTATCTCAACGCCCTGTTCGATCATCGTGAGCTGTCCGCTGGGCACGACTCCGTGCCGCACCAGGTACGCGATCGCGCAGCCGGAAGCCGAGCCGGTCGCGGGATCTTCTCCGTTGTAGAACTGCATGCGCGAGTGGAAGTGCGCACCGCTGGCGGGATCCGCCGCTGTGGTGCAGTAGAAAAACTTTGCGTCGGTGGTTGCAAGATAGGCCTGCGCGGCGCTCTGCGGGATCATGAGCCGGCCAATGGCCTCAAGGGATCGCAGGGGCACAATGCAGAAAGGCAGGCCCGTGGAGACGGTCTGGATGGGCAGGCGAGGGTCGATGTCATCAACGGACACGCCGATGGCGCCTGCGACCGCCTCGCGCGAATGCATGCGGCCGAAAATAGGGTCCGCCTGGCGCATGGTGCCGAAGACGCCTTCTTCGCCTGGACCCGGCCGCTCGAAGCTGACCGTAATGGGCCCGGAGTTCAGGTTCAGGGTGATGGCATCGGCACCCTTCAGCTTTGGATGATTCAAGTAGAGCCACGAGGCCGTGCCCAGCGTCGGATGGCCCGCGAACGGCAGTTCCTCCTGCGTGGTGAAGATGCGCGCGCGCACGCCGGCGCTTTCATCTTCCTGCGGCAGAATGAACGTGGTCTCCGCCAGGTTGGTCTCGCGGGCGAGCGCCTGCATCTGCCCGGTCGAAAGGCCGCTTGCGTCGGTAAAAATGGCAAGTTGATTGCCTTCGAGAGCGCGTTCCGCGAAGACATCGACCAGCGCATAGTCCAGCGCGTAGTCGAGATGGCGTATCGGTGTAGTTGACATACAGCCTCGTCCGATGAGAGATTCTAAACACCGCAGTGAGGCAAACGGCTTCACCATGCTAGCCGAAATCGAATAGTGGCTGGTGGCGGTACAACTCAGCGAACCGAAGGATAACACTTTGACTACTTTGCATCCTCTCCCGACCTACTGTCCCCTCCGCGGCGCACAGGCGTGGGTCTGAGTGGATCGAAGTAGCGACTCCTTCGAACGACATCGAAACCCACCCACCGCCGACGCGCCGGGGTGGGTTTCGTATTTGCAGTAGACTTTATCCAGAAGCACCGATGGCGAAGTGGCTAACGCGCTGGTCTGCAAAACCAGTATTCATGGGTTCAAATCCCATTCGGTGCTCCAATCCCTCAACAGTTTCCTGGACCACGGAACGGCCTCGAAACAGCAGGGAAGTCGTGTGGGATCGCAATGCCTTACCAATCCCGTCGGATATCTCCGGTGTCTCGACCTTCGGTCCGAGTGTGTTTCCTCAGGCCCAATGTACACCAGCGCGGCTGGTTTGAAGACCGGCGTATAGACGAACCGTGCCGAGCTCAGGCCGGGTCGATAGGGATAGGCGCGAGATCGACCGCGTAGCGCGAAATCTGCTCCGCACCGGGCGCGGAATGGCCGTCGAGCACGGCAAGCTGGATCGCGAAATTGCCAATGGTCGAGCTCTCCGGCGAGCCGCAGTGAACTTCAAGCCCGGTCGTCTGCGCGATAAGCCGATTAAGGTACTGATTGCGCGAGCCGCCGCCCACGATGAAGACACGGGCAAGCTTCTTGCCGGTATGGGCGGAGATCTTGTGCAGCACCTGCTTGTAGCGCGCCGCCAGCGAGTGAAAGATGAGGTTGGCAAACGCAGGCGCCGCATCCGGATGCTGGTCGAGCGGCGCATGGCCGCCGCGGATAAGCTGTGCGTTGATGCGGTGCAGCATATCGCCGGGCAGCAGCAGCTCGGGTTCGTCGACATCGATCAGCGCAGCCGGAGCGGGCATCATCTCCGCCGCTAACACGAGTGGCCCAACCCCCCATTCCACGCCGGCCTTTTCCCACTCATGCATGCTCTGCCGCAGCAGCCACATGCCGTTGACGTTGACATGAAAGCAGGTGAGTCCGCCCGCAGCGGCGAGGTTCGTGAAGCCGTCTGTAGCTGCTTCGGCCGTGCGAATTGGCGCAGCCACAAGCGCTCCGACCAGCGACCAGGTGCCCGAGCTGATGTACGCCCAGTCGTCGCCCAGCGCGGGGATTCCGGCGATGGCAGACGCGGTGTCGTGGCAGGCCGGAGCGATGAGGCGCGTGGATGTGAACGGGTTCAATTCGGCAAGCGGCCCGGTGAGCTGGCCGAGGTCGGTGCCCGGAGGCACAAGCTCGGGAGCCTGCGAGATGTCGAGATCGGCGGCGGAAAAAATCTCCTTCGACCAGGCGCGTTGGTCCACATCCACCAGCTGCGAATGCGCTGCGTTCGACTCCTCCGAAACCGGCCGTCCGCCCAGCCGATACAGGATGTACTCCGGAAGGTTCAGCCAGCCGCGGCCGGCGGGAAGATTCGTCAGCCGGTCCGCATGCAACTGGTACAGCGTGTTGATGCGCATGCTCGTGATCGCCGTAATGGCGCGCATGCGCTCCGGGCTAAGATGCCGGTGCAGATATTGCTCAGCGGCTACGGTGCGCAGGTCGCGATAGCAGAATGGATCGGCCAGCGGCGAGCCATCTTCGCCGAGGCGAACGTAGTCTACCGCCCAGCCATCGACCGCAATGGAGCGTATGCCTTCCGGCGCGAGCTCCGCTGCCTTGCGCAGGCCGGTCTCCACACCGGCTTCGATGGCGCTGATGTTCCAGTGCAGGCCGCCGTCGTCGCCCGTCGAAATCGGCGCGTTCAGAAATCGGTGCACCAGCGTGATGCGCGGCTCGCCATCGACCCAGCGCAGCAACGATACGCGACAGCTCTCAGCGCCGAGATCAACAGCGACGAGAGCCTGCGGTTGCATTATCGGCTCGCTGCTCACCGAAGCTGCGCCTCGACCAGGCCGCCGTCCACGGGAATCAGGTGGCCCGTCGTGCAGGGCGTGAGCGGGCCGGCGAGGAACATGATCGCCTGCGCGCAGTCGCGCGGATCGATGGGCTGATGTGTCAGCGTGCGCCTGGCGTAGAACTTCGCCAGCTCGTTGCGCAGGCCGTTGTCCGTGTCCGCGGGATCGAACGCCAGGTTGTACTTCTTCAGCGAGGCGATGACGCGATCGCGCGGGAACATCGTCGATCCCTTCACCACCGTCGCCGGGCTGATGCCGTTGACGCGAATCAGCGGCGAGTAGGTGACGGCAAGCTCCCGCACCAGGTGCGACAGCGCGGCCTTTGACACATCGTACGCCTCGCTTCCCTTCTTCGCGACCACGGCGTTGGCCGAGCTGGTCAGCACGATGGAGCCGTCGATGCCCTGCGCGGCGAACACGGCATGCGCCTCGTCGGTGAGCTTGTAATTGGCCGTCACGTTGATCTCGAGCGTCACCGCCCACAGGTTGTCGTTGATGATACCGTCAGGGGTGACCGGAAAGATCGCCGCGGTGTTGATCAGGATATCGATGCCGCCGAACTGGTTGATCGCCGCGTCGAGCGCGGACTTGATGGTGTCGCGCTTGGTGATGTCGATCGCGGTGGCAATCGCGACCTCCTTGCCATAGAGCGCCTTCACCTCTTCGGCGACGGCGTTGGCGCCGGCCATATCGCGGTCTGCGACGACCACATGCCCGCCCTTTTCAGCCGCCAGCAGTGCAACCTCGCGTCCGATGCCCGAGCCTCCGCCGACGACCAAAACGATGCGGCGGCTAAGCTCCTTCTCGGGCGGCTGGCGGCGAATCTTCGCCTCTTCGAGCTTCCAGTATTCGATGCGGAAGGCCTCGCTGGGCGGCAGCGCAACGTAGTTCGCATGCGCGGAGAACTCATCCGCGCCCGCGGCCGGACCGGCCTGCGGAATCTCGCCGCAGTTCTTGTTCGCGCCCAGCGCGCCCGCGCCCTGCATCACCCCGATGGCGTTGATGTAGAACTCACCGGTAATGCGCGACTCAGCCTTGTTCTTGCCGAAGCTGAACATGCCAACGCCGGGGATGAGCACGACGGTCGGGCTGGCGTCGCGCACCGCGGGCGAGTCGGGCAGCGCGTGCTTGCCGTAGTAGGCGGCGTACTCGGCGCGGTAGGTTTCCAGCGCAGTCTCAAGCAGTTCGGGCAGCTCCGACGGATCGCCCGCCGGATCCCACTTGATGAACATGGGCCGAATCTTGGTGCGGATGAAATGGTCCGGGCAGCTCGTGCCCACATGCGAGAGATCCTGCGCATGCTCGGAGTTGACGAAGTCGAGCACCTGCGGCAGTTCGCTGAACGAGCCGATCCAGCGCTGCCTGCGCGAGACCAGGCCACGCACATGCGGCATGATTTTGGTCGCGATGGCGGCGCGATCTTCACGGCTCTCGTACACCTTGCCGCCAAAGACTTTGTGCCCCTCGGCAGCCGCGTGGCGCGCGATAAACTGCCCCAGTTGGTCGATGATCGTGATGGTATTCAGGTAGCTTTCGCGCTGCGTCTCGCCCCACGTGAACAGGCCGTGGCCGCCGAGCACGACGCCGTCGCAGCCGGGCGTCTCCTCGACGATCCTGCGCAGCATCATGCCCAGCTCGAAGCCGGGACGCTGCCACGGCAGCCAGGCGATCTTGTGGCCGAACTCGGTGTTGAACTCCTCCATCTTGATCTTGCCGTTCGACGAAGCGGCAAGCGCGATGCCCCAGTCGGGATGCAGGTGGTCGACATGCGGGAAGGGCAGATAGCCGTGCAGCGGCGTATCGATCGAAGCCGCAACAGGATTGTTGCCGAACGTGCACAGCGGATACAGGTCGACCATCTCATCTTCCAGATCCACACCGCGATAGGCCTTTTCGAGCGCCAGCAGCTTGTCGAGATACAGCGTCGCGAAGCCGGCGCGCTTGATGGAGCCGAGGTCGCCGCCGCTTCCCTTCACCCACAGCACCTTCCTGGTCTCCCCATCGACGGGGTCAACCTGATCGAGCTTGGAGCTGGTATTGCCGCCGCCGAAGTTGGTAATACGCAGGTCGGATCCCAGCAGGTTCGAGCGATAGCGCAGCAACTCGGGCGCATCCAGTTTGGAGGCGACAGCCTCGTCCCAACGGTCTTCCAGAAATTTCAACGAGCTGCTCGCTGCCATGATGTTCGATTCCCCAATGCCGAAAAATGTCGCGTCAAAACGCCTGACCATCATATGCCACGGAGGTTGATACCTCAATAGAGCAATAGTTTCGCATGCGAATTTGCGAGCGCTGGAGGCAGAATATGTATTTGACTCCATGTGGCATTCGATGGCAATCTTGAGCAATGCCATGGGTGGTCGACTACCACGAAGACTTCATCGCGGAGCTCAGGGCGGAGTCACAGGCTGTCCGCGTTGCAGTCCTCGCGGCGGCAGACTCGTTGGAACAATTTGGCCCGATGCTCGGTCGACCTTATGTGGACACATTGAAGGGATCGTCCTATCCAAATCTAAAGGAATTTAGGATTACCATACCGAACGGCGAATGGAGAGTTGCATTTGCCTTCGACCCCAAGCGCAATGCAATTCTACTGACCGGCGCAAGTAAGTCAGGTGTGGCGGAAGCGCGTTTCTACAGAAGTCTGATCCACATTGCTGAGCGGCGCTATGCGAGCCATCTGGCAAAGTTGCTACGACAAAAAGGAGATTGACATGGCGGTATCGCACGAGGAAGTGATGGCCAGCCTACCGGCAGAGGAACGTGCACTGGTTAAGGCTCGGGCGCAAGAACTCATCGAAGAAGTGCTGACCCTCCGCGATCTGCGCTCCGCACACCAGCTGACGCAGAAGCGAGTCGCCGAACTTCTCGGCGTCCAGCAGGACAGCGTCTCGCGCATGGAGCGCCGCACGGATATGCTGCTGTCGACCATGAGCAGCTATGTCGAAGCGATGGGGGGCACACTTCGGCTGATCGCCGAGTTTCCGAACCGCAAACCGTTCACCGTCAAATTGAGCGATGTGATGGATTCGGGCGACGATTCAACCGAGGATGCGGGCCGGGAGCAAAAGCATCGCAAAACAGCGGCCAAAGGCAAGGTCCGAAGCAAGAAGGCGCCGCCCAAGAGCAAGCCGAAATCGAAGCCCGAAAGTGCCCTTAAGACAAGAGCCAAAGCCGCCTAATCCCGCGTCACCATGCGATGCGCCACATAGTTATACGGCGGCACCGTCTGGCCGCGCAGCAGCGACAGCCCCAGGTGCAGCAGGCTCGGCCCATACGAACTCGTCTCGTGCGAGACCGAGCCGATCAGCGGCGACCTGCCTGAGACGATCTCCGTCAGCGCCTCCGGGATGCAGTCCTGCCCGACGATGACGACGTTCTTCTCGCGTTTCTGCTCGCGCACGGCGTCCAGCGCACCCAGCGCGCTGGTGTCGGTCGCCGCGGCGATCAGGATGTGCCTGTCCTTCGGATGCCGCTGCAGAAAATCGGCGATCAGCTTGTGGCTGAGGTCGCGAAAGCCACGCCCGTCGATGCGTACGAACAACTCGATCGGCAGATCCGGGATACGCGCCTTCACGCCCTCGAACGCGCCGGTAATACGGCTCTGCACCAGATGGCCGGCCTCTGGCAGGTCGAGCCCCAGCGTCCACTCCACCTTGCCGCCCCAGTTCGAGAGCGCGTAGGTGGCGAGACACTCGCCCGCCGCCACACCAATGCGGTAGTTGTCGACGCCGAAGTAGGTCGCGTGCGGGTGCGGAATGTCGATCGCGATCAGCGGAATGCCGGCGCCGGCGATCTTGTCGGCGATCATCGGCGCGATCTCCTGCTCCACCTGGAACTCGATCACCAGGTCCACATGCTGGCGCACGAACTCCTCGGCGTTCAGCAGCGCGGTCTGCGCGTCATACTGGTTGTCCAGGATCAGCAGGTCGACGCCCAGCGATGCCGCCGCCTCCTTAAGGCTCTCCGTCACCTGCACCGAAAACGGCATATCGCTCGACTGGCTGGCGTAGCCGAAACGCAACTTCTTGGTGCGCGCCACCTGCCGGTAGAGCCCATCCGGTCCCTGCACAAGGTAGCCGCGATGGATGAACGTCTTCAGCACGCGGTAGACGGTGGTCTTCGATATCTTCGTGCCGCGATGGATCGCTTCGAGCGACATCGGCTGTTTCTCCGACTGGAGAAGCTCAAGGATATCGAGCGCCTTGGTAAGCACCGGGATGAGGTAAAGCAGTCTGGTCGTCTTGGCCACGGAAGTCCTGTCAGTTCCAAGTATGCCGAAGTATTACCAATAGGGAAACATAAAAATGCGGCAGCGAAACAAAGTTCGGCAGAGGCAACAGTCCGCACCTTAGGCGTAGCTTGAAACGGCACTCGCAGCGCCCGCGCCGCGCTCTTCCGTGATGCGTTCCACAT
Source organism: uncultured Acidobacteriaceae bacterium (assembly GCA_964245315.1). Taxonomy (GTDB): domain Bacteria; phylum Acidobacteriota; class Terriglobia; order Terriglobales; family Acidobacteriaceae; genus Edaphobacter. The sequence continues at coordinate 45,669 of CAXTMK010000018.1, forward strand.
AGCCGCTCTCGCGCAGCGCGGCCAGAGGATCGGCCGGCAATCCGCGAGCTATGCGCCAATCGCGCACCAGCGGACGCACGTCGGTCCAGAACGCCGTCCGGAAAGTCTCTTCAGCCTCGACCAGATTGCAGGAATCCTGCAGCTCGGTCAGCAGGGCGCGGTCGACCAGCGCGGCGCGCGCGTACAGCTCCTGCGCGGTCACGACCGACTGCACCATCGCCTCGATCTTGCCCTTCAGGTTGTGGCTCTGGTCGATCATGAAGGCGATCGAGCTGCGGTCTTCCGCGCCGACCGACAGAATCTCATGGAAGATGCGGAACAGCTGGTAAGGGTCGATGGAGCCGAGCGTAAGATCGTCGTCGGCGTACTTGCGGTCGTTGAAGTGGAATCCGCCCAGTGCGCCCAGGTGCAGCAGCCAGGCGACAATCTGCTCGATGTTGGTGCCCTGGTAATGGTGGCCGGTATCGACCAGCACGACCGCCTGCGGACCCGCGCGGCGGCACAGCTCCAGGCTCATCCCCCAGTCCGCGATATCGGTGTGGTAGAAGGCCGGCTCGAACGGCTTGTACTCGATCAGCAGGCGCTGTTTCGGATCGAGCGCGGCATGCATCTCGCCGAACGCCTCTTCCATGTAGCCGATGCGGCGCGTCATGCTCTGCGTGCCGGGATAGTTCGACCCATCCGCCACCCATATCGATACGTCGGGCGAGTCCAGCGCCTTCGAGATCGCGACTGAATCCAGCAGGTGATCGATCGCCTGCCGCCGGATCTCCGCGCTGGGATTGCAGATGGAGCCGTATTTGTACTGCTGATCCTGAAAGACGTTCGGGTTGATGGACCCGGCGCGAACGCCATACTTCCTTTCGAGCGAGCGAATCTTCGCCGCGTCGCCGACGCCGCCCGGGAGATCCCACAGCACATGCAGCGCCACCGTCGGACTGGCGCCGGTCAGGTTGTTCACCTGGGCCGCGTCGGCAAACTTCTCTTCAATGGTGGTGGCCGCGGCCGGCTGCACGAACTTGCCGAAGCGCGTGCCGGTGTTGGCGAATCCCCACGAGGGAACCTCGATGCGAAAGCCGTCGAGTGCCTCGAAGACCCGGTCGGTCCGGGACTCGTTCAGCAAACCGGTATTGTTGTGCGAAGCGAAGCTTTCAGCCATGGTCGAACCTCGTGAGATAGAAACGGAAAGGATGTCTCTATTGAATTATGCCGTTACCTTGCCTGATTCTAGGCTGAGTTGTCAAAGACTTTGTTGCGACTGCGAACGATCCAATTGCACAATGGATACGCACACCCATCGCAACGCCATTTCTTTTCGATTCATTAGAGACTTCATTTCACATTTGCAATCACGGTCGCGTATGATGGACGCCGCCTCACAACATCAAGTATCTCGGAGCAACACAGCATGGGAGCCAACCCGTTTCTCGGCGTAATCTACCACTGGATCGGCGGCTTCGCCTCCGCAACCAACTTCATTCCGTTTCGTGGGATCAAGCGCTGGTCGTGGGAGGTTTACTGGCTCATTCAGGGCTTTGCCGCCTGGATCGTCGCGCCGCTCGTGCTGGGTACCATCTTCATTCCGGATATGTTCGGCATCCTGCACCAGGCGTATCGCGAGAACCCGCGCCAGGTCGCTTATGCGCTGCTCTTCGGCGCGCTCTGGGGCGTCGGCGGCATCACCTTCGGACTTGCGATCCGCTACCTCGGCATCGCGCTTGGATACGCCATCGCTCTGGGTTTGTGCGCGGCCTTCGGAACCATCGTGCCGCCCATCGTGCACGGCCAGATCGGAACCATCATGCGCCAGCCCTCCGGCCAGATCATCCTGCTGGGCGTGCTGGTCTGTGTGATCGGCGTTGCGGTCAACGGGGCGGCCGGCGTCTCCAAGGATCGCGAATTCACTCCGGAAGAAAAGGCCGAAGCCGGCGAGCAGGATTTCAACTTCGGCAAGGGCGTGGCCATCGCCATCCTGGCTGGTTTTATGAGCTCCTTCTTCGCCTTCGGTCTCGACGCCGGCAAGCCCATCGGCGACCTCACCGAGAGGCGCCTGCTCGCACTCGGCCACACGAACGCGCTGAAGACGCTGCCGATCCTGGTCATCGTCCTCTGGGGAGGCTTCCTCACCAACTTCGTCTGGTCCTGGGTGCTCATCATCAAGAACGGCTCCGCGTCGCAGTTCCTCGGAACGCCCGGCCTGAACCCCATGCGCGCCACCCATACCTCGGGCGATACGCTCGCCGACTTCGACCCCGAGGATCCGCAATACTCCGAAACCCTTTCGGCCAAGACGCTGGTCGCCAACTACCTCTTTGCCGCGCTGGCCGGCGTCATCTGGTACTTTCAATTTTTCTTCTACTCGCTGGGAACGACCCAGATGGGCAAGTACGACTTCTCCTCCTGGACGCTGCACATGGCCTCCATCATCATCTTTGCGACACTCTGGGGCATCGCGCTGAAGGAGTGGAAGGGCACCAGCACGCGCACCAAGCTGCTGGTCACGGCGGGCCTGGCGCTGCTCATCGGATCGACCATGATCGTCGGCTACGGCAGCTACCTGCAGTCGGGGCTGAAGAAGTAAGGGGGCACGCAAGGTGAAGCGGGTGTGTTTCGTGCTCAGGGTAAAGCCGGACCAGGTCGAGGAGTACAAGACCCGGCACCGCGAGGTGTGGCCGGAGATGCGCGACGCTCTCTCGACCGCCGGCTGGCGCGATTACAGCCTCTTCCTGCGCCCCGACGGCCTGCTGGTAGGCTACCTGGTTACCCACGACTTCGCGCACGCCAAACAGGCGATGAAGCAGATGCCAGTGAATGGGCGCTGGCAGGAACACATGGCCCCGCTCTTCGAGGCGCTGGAAGCCCACGCCGACGATGGCATGATCCCGCTCGAAGAAGTCTTCCACCTGGACTGACCGCTCTTAAACTCTCAACTCTACAATCAAGCCTGTGTCTTAAAGCTTTCAGCTTAGAGCTGACCAGCTTATAGCTCTCGAATCAAACTCTACGGTGTTACCGCCGCGCCCTTAGCCGAAAAATCCGCCGCCACCGGATCGTTCGGCAGCCGCTTCAACCCCATCACCACCGCGGTCGCGTTGATCTCCGCGCCTTGGAGCGACGTGTGTGTATGCGGATCGGCAAACAGCGGCTCGACTCGCGCCTCGCCGAACTGGTCGTACATATCCGCGATGATGTTGTTCAGATCGACGAATCCCACGCCTTCCTTCTCAGCCACCTGCTGCGCCCATCCGCCATAGCTCTTGCCGTCGCGATTGATCTTGCCGTCCTTCCACGTCTTGCGCGGAATCAGCGAGCAGACGATCGGCGTCGCGCCCTTCGCTTTGGTATCTTCAACCAGTTTCTCCATGTACCAGCCGAAGGTATGCACAGTCTCGTGCCGCTTCAGGATGGGGTTCTCGATCTCCATGGTCTCGTCGCCCACGCCCGGAAGCGAGGCGCGAGCGCGAGTCGGCTCATCCGGCTTGCCGCCGTCGTTGTGGCCGAACTGAAACAGCACCACATCGCCCGGCTTGATGTACTGCAGCGTCTCCTCCCAATGCCAGTTGGTGATGTACGTGCGGCTGCTCAGCCCGCCGATCGCCCGGTTGACCACGTTGATCTTCTTCGTGTCGAAGAACGCGACCAGCGGCTCACCCCAACCCCACTGCCCCTGCCCGCCATCGCCCCGGCCGTTGCGCACGGTCGAGTCGCCCACCAGGATCAGGCTCGGCAGCTTTGGATTTGCCGGCGTCGGCAGGTTCAGCTT